>CBFDBV010000065.1:0-14756 GCA_965603135.1 uncultured bacterium | reverse complement strand
CAAGCTGCTGCTCACCGCCGACGCCGGCACGCTCGACCTCGAGGGCGAGCCGCTGACGAAGCCCTTCCTGGCTGAAGCCGGCATCAGTATCGTTGACCCGGGCGAGGGCAAGGCCTCGATTCAGCTCGCGCCTGCCGGAGACTACGAGCTGTCCTATCGCACGGTGGAGCTTGCGGAGGGGACGGAACGCGTGGCCGGGATGACGGTCAATGGCCGTGACCTGCCCCTGCTGGCCCGCCGCGCGCTGGGCAAGGGGGAACTGTGGTATCTCGCGGCAAAGCTCGGCCCCCTGGCCCACGAGCCGCATCAGATGTCCACGAGCAGGTACAAGCGCGGCTACCAGCCGCCAGCCGATGCCCGAGCGCTTAATCTGATCGGCGCCGTGGCCGAACTCATCCTGGCTGATGTCCCGCACTCCAGACTCGAAGGCGCGCCCCGCGGTCTCCTCACGGGCCTCTACCGCACCGAGCGAGAGGGTCGTACCTGCCGCGTGCTGCACCTGCTCAACGCGAGCGGCCGCGACTTGAAGCCCGGCGATCCGATCGCGTTCGCCCGCAAGCAGCCTCTCCCGATGCCGGCCTTGCCTGAGATGCAGGTGCGCCTGCCCGGTCCCGTGAGCGAGGCGATCCTCGCCTCGCCCGAACTCGCTGAGCCGGTCCAGCTTTCCGTGAGGCGAGAGGGCGAGCCGTCCGTCATCAGCGTCCCGGCCGAAGCCTTCGCCACCTACGGAGTGATCTGGGCCTATGACTAACCTGCGCAGGACGGCGGCACTCCTGGCAGCATCCCTGCTGGCGAGCGCAAGTGTGCCCGCTGACCTGAGCCTCGAGTCGGCCCATCCGCTCACCCTCACCTTTCACGGCCGGCCGCTGGTCATCGAACAGCAGCTCTTCCCGGAGATGGCCGGCGAGCCCGACCTCCGCGAGGTCCAGGTCGCCGGCTGGCAGCAGGCGCATCATCTCTGGTGGGCGGACAAGACCTCGCGCATCCGCGAGGAGATAGCGGTCCGCGCCGACGCCTTCGAGCTGACCCACGTGCGCCTCATACAGCCGAAGGTCCACGGCTTCACCAGCGTGGCGCTGATCATCCCGCACGAGCTGCTCGATGGCGTGCAGGTCGAGGCGCTGGGCTCTCCCACGCCAGCCGAGCACGCCACCCAGCAGGGACGGGCCTTCACCTGCAAGCTCGGCCCCGAGGGCGTGACCAGGATCAAGGAGCTGCTCTACTTGCGGGTTCACCTCCCCGGCGGCGCGCTCGACTTCGACCTCAATGTGCGCGGGCGCTGGATCGGCGGAGACGGCATCACCAAGCGCACGGCCGTCTGGCAGCTTTTCCGCGATAAGGATGGCTACCATCTGCACACGGGAGACAACAAGAGCCAGTGGGGCGGGCTGCATGAGTTCAAGCTGGTGATCCGGCCAGCCCTCGACATTCCGATTGAGCAGGTACACCCGGTCGCGAGCACGCGCTGGACGCAGCCGTTCCCGGTCGCGCTGCGGGTGAACTTCGGGGAGGTCGCGGTCGAGGGTTACACCACGTGCTCGCTGGCACTGCCCTTCGCCAAGCCCCCGGGCGACGGGCCAGGGGACAACTCCGCCGCCGCGGAGGCGACCGCCGGTTGGGCCGATCCGTCGCTGCTCAAGCTCGAGACCAACGACCGCTTCGCCGAGACCGCGCCGGTGCGCGTCGAGGGCGTCTCGCCGAAAGACGCAGCGACCCAACCGCCGTCCGCACTGAGACTGCGGCTGGAGCGCGACGGCTACTACCTGGTGAGCCTGCTGGTGGGTTCGACGGATCGCGTCGTCGGCCCCTGCGAGGTCTACGGTGGCGTGGGTGAGCCGAGGAAGGCGCCTCAGGTGGCAGCCGGCGAGTACGGCTCGTGGCCCATCGTGGGCCACGCGGTGGACGGGGTCCTGGAGGTCACGCTGCGTGGGGGCTTCCGGCTGGTAGCGGCGTCCGCGGCCGCTTTGATGTACGAGAACGAGGACTACCTGTTCGGCCGTGGCTGGTGGCTTTCGACTGACTTCCACGCGGACGACGATCTGCCGCGGTAGGCTGATCGCAGGGCAGTAACCAGCGCGCGCCGGGGAATCGGCCCTCCTGACGGCTCATGCAGAGGGGGCCTCGGACGCGCAGCGTGCTCCGATGTCGGATGTCCGATCACTCAACCTTCACCCACTCGTCCCCCTCCTTCTCGTAGACCTCCCGGCCGCCCTTGATGATGCGCTTGATCGGCCAACCGTGGTCGTAGAACCAGTGGTCGCTCTCGCGCGGCGGATCGTAGCGATTGTCCCAGCGGATCTCCTCGGTCTTGAAGCCGTCAGCGCCGAACTTCTCCAGACTGACGCGCCTGTCGTCAGCCGGTCGCCAGTACTCGCGGGTCGCGAGGTTGCCGTTCTCATAGGTGAGGCGGCGCGTGGCGTAGCCATCGAGGTTGAGGTCCTCGGCGGTGATTATGACACCCTTCTGGTAGCGCTCGCGCCGGATGACGCCATCGTGCAGGTGGCGCGTCTCGCAGGTTGCTTTCTCGGCCGCCAGCGCCTGTGCCTCGGGGACCTCCTTGTCGGCGACTTGCCAGATACGACTTGTCCAGGAGAAGTCGTCGGGTCTCTCGGCGAGAACCGTCAACCGGGCGCCACCCTCAACTTGCAGCGGCAGGCTCGGCCTACCCTCCAGGCCGCTCCACTCCACGGCAATCGCGCGGTAGGCGCCCCCAGCGTCGAGCGTGAAATCGTCGCCGGGCCGTATGGGGTCGCCCGCGATGCGCTCGCCCTCGCGCTCCAGGTAGTAGCCATAGGTCTCCCAGTGGTTCTCTCCGGGAATGAGTTGCGCCACATCGCCGACGAGCCTGAGATGCGGCGGATCGGGCAGGCGGATGACGCTCACATAAACGTCCGTCTGCCGCTGGTAGAGCAGCGGGCTGGTCTCCGGGTCGCCGCCGGTCTCCTTGATCGCATCCACCAGCCAGCCCCACGAGGGGACCGCCCGCTCCCTTTCCTCGTCAGTCATCAGCCGAGCGGCGAACAGCGTCGCGTACCAGTTCTTCTTCAGAAAGCCGTACTTGCCGGTCCCGTACTTGTGTCGCTCCAGCCCCTCGAACGAGGTCGGCGTCGTGGATGCGTAGCCCACGACCTCGCCAAGCACATTGAACTCGCCCGACGCGGGGAAGCCTTCGGTGCCGGTGACCGGCAGGCTGTCCTCGTCGGTGACAGTCTCCAGTATCTGCGCGAAGGGCGCGTCCTGGAAGGGGTAGTTGGAGACGAAGCAGATCTTGGTGCCGTCGCGGCTGCCCTTCGGATCGGCGTCATACGGCCCGGAGTTGTCACCGATGTTCGCCGGATAGCACAGTACCGACGGCGGTCGGGGCAGCCCCCAACCGTCGCCCGAGCGCAGGTCCGCGACCGCATAGTCGCCGCATATCCACCGGCCGCTACGCCCGCAGGGGCTGATGTCGCCGAAGCCGATGTTCGCCAGCAGGTGCATGTCGCTGGGGAAGGGCTCATCCCACCTGCGCCCGCGAGCCTGGTAGTTGCCCACGAGCTGCCACTGTCCGTCACCCGACCAGGCCATGTGCCCGCCCTGCACCGTGGGGACACCAATGCGCAGGTTAGAGCCGTCGAGGTCCATCCACAGACGGTCGCATGCGAAGGGGCCCTTGCGCTTGGCCCGGGTGCTGATGAGGTCGTGCTCGGGGTTGCACAGCGGGCGGATCCCCGGCTCGGCGAAGATGACCTCCATCTCGCTGCCGGGCTCGATGCGCGCGCGACCGGTATGAAAGACCTTGCCCTCCAGGTCGCGCCGCCGCTGGTTGCCGAAGATCCAGCGATCGTCCTTGTCGGTGGAGCCCAGGAACTCCCAGCCCCAGGTGATCACCTCGACCTGGCCGGTCGCGCAGTCGTAGCGGCATACCTCGGTGCCCTTTTCCCAGGGGTTCCCGCCTTCCGGATCGCGTCGCGAGAAGAACAGCCAGTTGTGCTTCTTCGCCCAGCGCGGATTACCGCCCTTGTGCCCCACGGAGACAAAGATGTCCTCCCCGGTGTGCAGGTCAATGATGTGCACGCCACCGGCGCCGGTTGGTCCCGACCCGGTGTCGTGGTGTGCGTAGCACACGTATCGGCCATCCGGGCTCCAGCAGTTGGTGTTGTGATAGTTGGCGTGATCCTGGATCGCCGGATCGTGCGTCAGCCGCCAGTACTCGATCACGTTGCCCTCGGGATGCGGATCGGGAAAGCGCGTGATCTCCGCGTCCGCGACCTCGGCCAAAGCGAGCATCACCACCAAGGCAGCAGTCCTTCGCGCCCATCTCTTCATAGTTGCTCCCTCCGGTTTCGTCTCGAGCTGGCTGGTGCGCCGTGTGCTGTTGACCCCCGTGGCACATGGCGCGAGAGCGTGCCATCCCTTCACAGCTTCATCAGCCTCGCCGCGTTACGGCTTCGCACTGCTTCCTTTTCTTCCTCGCTGGCGTCGAGCACCTCCAGCTTTACCAGCGCTGGGTCCGGGTACTTGAAGGGCATTCCTGTGCCGAAGACCAGCCGGTCAGGCCCCAGGTTGTCCATCAGCACCCGTATGTCGGCCGCCATCACCGCGCTCAGCCGCGAGATCTCGATGTAGTAGTTCTCCGGCAGGCCATTATCCGCCTCGCCCAACGCGGACCGTGCGAATCCGCTCCCGTTCACGAGCACGAACTTCGCCTCGGGATGCGCCTTCACCAGCGCCGCGATGTCCGCCAACTCCACGTCGGGAATCTCTATCAGCCAGTGACGCTGGCGCTGGTCAATCTGCCGAAGCGGGATGGACACGATCAGGTCGCGCTCGGTCGCGAGGTTGACCAGCTCACGGCAGCACGCGTCCGAGAGCGAGTAGTTGTGATAGTCCGGGTAGAGGCGCAGCCCGCGCGCGCCGAAGTCGTTGACACACAGCTCGAGGTCGTACTGCCAGTCCGCGTAGGTCGGGTTGATGACCGCGAACGGAGTGAGCCGGTCACGGTGGTCCTCAATGTCCTCGGCCAGCTCCTCGTTCCCGGCTTGGGAGTTCTTGTAGAAGATGGCGCTGGCGCTGGACACGCATGCGCGGTCAATGCCCTTCTCGTCCATCAGCCCGACCAGCTCGTCCGCCGTGTTGTGCCTGAGCCTGCGGAAGGGCCAGTGCCCCAGATAGGCGTTCATATCAACAATCATTGCGCCTCTCCCCTCTTTGCCAGGATGCCCTGCATGTTCTCGCCGAGGATCTTGCGTTTGTGCTCGTCGGTGATGCGCGCCCCTCTGATCTTGCCGACACCGGCGGTCATTGACATATCGCAGGCGAACAGCAGCCGGTCGGCCCCCAGCACCTCGACCGCCATCTCGATCATCCCCTCGTCAACCACGCTGCCGCTGGTGTCAGCGTAGGCGGTCGGCGCGCTGCGCAGCGCCTTAATGGCCCACTCCCAGTCGCCTCCCCCGCCGATGTGCCCGCAGATGATCATCGCCTCCGGGTAGCGGTTCGCCAGCTCCGCCACGTGCTCGGCGCCGGACATCCTCGGCTGTTCCTTGACATAGTAGTGACTGTGCCCGGCGTGCTCCAGGATCGGCACGCCCAGCTCGATGCAAAGCTCCACCAGCGGCCAGAGAACCGGCTCGTTGATAAAGTACTCATTGTAAAGCTTGACCCCGATGAACCCGAGGTCCTCGACGCAGTAGCGGACCTCGTCGAGGGTCACCTTGCCGTAGCCCGAGTTGACGTAGCAGTAGGGCAGGATGCGGCCCGGGTAGCGATCCATCGCCTCCCTGGCCCAGCGGTTGCCCTGGATGAACTCCTCGGGCTTGCCGGGGCGCGGCGTGAGCAGCGAGCAGCAGAGCTGGTCAATGCCGAGCTTGTCGGCCGCGTCCACAAGCTTGCGATCGTTCTCCTCCCAGTTTTCCGACCTCGACCGGTCCGCCAGGTGCGCGTGAGCGTCAATGACCATCGTCATCGCCTCCGGTGATCGTCCGCGACGGAGGTATATTCCCAGCGCTGCACGCAGAATCCTGCGCCCGGTGCCGCGCCGAGGACCCGTCACGTGGAAGGACCTCGCCCCTGCGAACGGGAAACACGCGGCCAACAAGCCCGGCTCGTGAAGGGAGTTGACCGACTTGACGCCCAGAGAGCGCATTCGTGCCACGCTGAAGTTCCAGGAGCCTGACCGGGTGCCGTTCTTCGAGCAGGGCATTGACTCCAAGACTGCGTCGGAGATACTCGGCCGCGAGGCAATCACCGGCGGCGGCAATGCCCGCTGGCACGGGCTGGTGGCCGGCTGCGGCGGGCCGGAGGCCCATGAGGAGCACATGCAGCGCTGCCAGAAGGACTGGGCCGACCTGATCCGCGCGCTGGACATGGACGCGGTCACCAGGCCCTGGGTGGCCGGCGGCGTGCCCTCAGAGCGCATTGATGAGTACACCTTCCGCTTCGATGATCCAGCCACGGACACCTTCAACATCCAGCGCTACGACCCTCCCAGCGACACCCTCTACGAGGTGGACAGCTCCTTTATGCAGGAGGGCCTGGGGGCGATTGAGCGCGTGATGGCCTACCGCATGGAGCACTACCGCCCGCCGTCTCTCACCCCCGAAAGCTACGCGCCGCTGCAGTGGTGCCTCGACGAGTTCCAGCCCGAGCGCGCGGTAGCGGGATCAGCAGGGCTCAGCATCCCCAACCGGCCAGCCGCCTGGCTCGAGGCGGTCGCCGCGCGCCCCGATCTGGTCGAGGCGCACCTGGATATGAGCTGCGAGCAGGCCTGCGCGGCCATCGAGGTCCAGGCGCAGATGGGCGTGGACTTCATCTGGGGCGGCGGCGACCTCGCCAGCACGAGAGGCCCCTTGTACTCCCCCCGGCACTTCCACGACCTGATGCTCCCGCGCCTGCAGAAGATGACAGCGGTCTGCAAGAAGTACGACCTCGTGTACTTCTTCCGCACCGACGGCTGGCTGTGGCCCATCGCCGACGACCTGTTCGTCAACTCGGGCGTGGATGGCTACGGCGAGATAGACGTGGTCGCCGGGATGGACCTGGCGGAAATACGCGAGAAACTGCCGCACCTGGTTCTGTGGGGCAATGTGGACTGCGCGGGAGCGCTCGTGGCCGGCACGCCCGAGGAGGTCGCGGCCGAGACGCGTGAGTGCATAGACAAGGCCGCCGCGGGGGGAGGCTACATACTGGGCACCTCGAACGTCATTCACATCGGCTGCAATACCGACAATTTCCTGGCGATGATCGAGACCTGCCGCGACTACGGCGTGTACTAGCATCGGAGGCAAGGACTGATGAGAGCCTGGACGGCGATCGTGCTGACCTTGACGGTGGCCGCAAGCGCCTGCGCACAGGGAGTGATGGTCGGCACCGAGGATGGTTTGCAGCTTGAGTTCGCACCTGACGGCACCGTTGGAGCGGTTCTGCTCGATGGCGAGGCGGTCCCGCTGAGCGGCGAGCACGGCGGCTTCCTGATAGCGGACATGCTGCGGGGCCCGAATGCCGGCCTCAGCGACAACCTCATCCCCGACCCAGGCTTCGAGCGGACGCAGGGCGACGACGCCTTCTGGAAGTTCGTGGGCGAGTGGTCGCTGGACGCTGAGCAGGGGCACGAGGCGCCGCCCTGCGCGAAGCTGCACGTGCCCGGCACCGAGGAGGTCAAGACCGCCCAGTTGACCTCGGGGCGCGTCAAGATGGCCGGCGCCACGGGCTACCTTCTCGAGTACTGGATCAAGCTCGAGGGCATCGCCGGCAGCAGCCGCCCCTCCCTGCGCATCGAGCAGTGGGATGACGAGGGCAACAAGACCACCGACTTCTTCCAGATCACCCTGGCCTGCCCCTACCAGGGCACGCGTGACTGGCTGCGGATGAGACACCTCTTCACCACCGCCCCGGCGACCACCAACGTGACGTTCTACGCCAACCTCTACGGAGGCTACGGCACCGCGTGGTTCGATGACGTGTCAGTTCGACAGTTGCAGGGCGGCCTCGCGAAGCCTCTCGAAGGTGAGGTGACCGGGACCGCCGAGGGCGCAACAGCCACGTACCGTGATGGCGACCTGGGGATAGAGTTGACGGCCGACTTCCGCGCCCTGCGCAACAACATCCGTTGCGATCTGGAGCTTCGCGACCTGCTCGGCGAGGACCGCGGCCTTCAGGTCATGTGGCGCCTGCCCCTGGCGCTGGCTGGATGGACCTGGTATGACGACGCCACCACCCCGCGCACGGTCGAGGGCGATGCGCTCTTCGAGAACGTCTACCGCCGCGGCCAAGTCGTGCAGTTCTCGCAGTACCCCTGGTCATCGGTGACCCACGGCACGAGCGGCCTATCCCTGGCCGTTCCTGTGGACGTGCCCAGGACGTTCCGCCTTCGCTGCAACAGGGGGGGCCATGAGGTGGTCTTCGACCTCGGCCTCTCCGAGGCGACCACCAAGTTCCCGGGACGCGCCGCGGCCAGCTTTCTACTCTATGCGCACGACGGAACGTGGGGCTTCCGGGCGGCGACGGCCAAGTACTATGAGGTCTTCCCCCACCTCTTCGAGAGCCGCATCAAGGAGCACGGCACCTGGTTCTTCAGCCTCAAGCCCGACCTCGTGCCCGACCCGGAGAGCTTCGGCCTGCGCTTCGACGAGCACGGCGGCGGACACATGGCCTACGACAACGAGCACGGCATCTACGCCTTCGAGTACACCGAGCCGTGGATGTACAAGGAGATGCTCGGCGACATCCCTAAGGAGGAGCTGCCGGACTACGAGCAGGCTGTCGCGCGCGTGATGAAGGACGTAGCCGCCGATCCCGAGGTAATGCAGCCGGCGTACTACAGCGGGATGCGCCGACGGGACGCCGTCCGCTCGTACCTGCAATGCGCATTCCAGGACATTGACGGCAAGTACGTGCTCAGCGGCTCGCAGTACTACGGCTACTACAACAAGATGTACGTGGTCAACCCGGACATCGAGATAGCCGGCGAGTGGGGCCAACTCAACCGAGGGATGATCTCCTGGCAGACCGAGATCATGCGCTGGATCAAGAAGGCGGAGGACGAGGGGGCGCGCTTCGATGGGGTCTACCTGGACTCGGTCACGCCGTGGTGGGCGCGGTACGAGAACTACCGGCGTGACCTGTATCGCTTCGCCGATCACCCCCTGGTGTACAACGCGATGACGGGCAGGATCGTGCAGTGGAAGCAGCTCTGCGACTATGAGCTGGGGCAGTTCTACTACGAGGAGATGCTCAAGCGCGATATGTATGTGATGGCGAACATCTTCGCGCCCGCGCACACCTACTTCGGCCACCTGCTTGATATGATGGGCGCCGGCGAGACCGACGGGAAGAAGCCCTACCTGCCCTCGCACTACAACTACCTGCGCGCGCTTGCCTACCACAAGCCGCTGAGCTTCATGGACTACGCTTACATGGACCCGGAGTTCACGCTGGAGCAGCTCGAAGGCAAGCTCCAGGATTGCCTGCTCTACGCGGTCTTCCCCGGCACCGCCCCCTTCAAGGACAAGGAGAAGATTGACCGCATCAGGCCGCTGTTTCAGAAGTACATCCCGCCGATGCGCAAGCTGGGCCAGGCCGGCTGGGAGCCGGTAACCTACGCCCGCGCTGACCCCGAGGGCACGCCCATCGAGCGCTACGGTCCCGGTCTGCCCGGCGAGCTGTGCTTCGCCTTCAAGAACGCCGCCGAAGAGCGCGGCGTCATCACGCTTCACATCCAACCGGACCTCCTCGGCGGCAAGCCGCCGGAGGCCCTGCGCGTGAGCGACCTCTTCTCCGGCGAGGTATTGCAGGCGGAGGCGGAGGGAAACGGCCTGAAGCTCACGAAGGAGCTTGCCGCCGGCGTGACCTGCGCCATCGCGGTCACAACAGCGGACTGATTCAAGGCCCAAGCAACGCGCGCGAGGTGACATCCGTGATCCAAGCTGGCTTTGCCGTCGCAGACATCACGCCGCCCGTCGGCGCTCATATTCCCGGGGGCCTGCTGCCGCGCGTCTCCGTGGGGATCCGCGATCCGCTCCAGGTCACCGCCGGCGTCTTCCTCAGCCAAGACGCGGAGGTGGCACTCGTCGGCGTGGACGCGGTCTCGCTCAAGACCGAGGATGTGCTGGCCGCCAGGGATGATGCCGAGCAGCTTTGCGGCATCCCAGCGGCCAACATCATCGTCGCGGCAAGTCACACTCACTCCGGTGGACCGTCGAACGATGTGCTAGGTGTTGACTCCGATCCGCACTATCGCCAGCACATCATCGGGCAGATCGCCAGCGCCGTGGCGCATGCCCGTGTGAACGCTGTCCCGGCTCGCGTCGGCTGGGCCGCAGGCAAGGCGGAGGGGCTGGCCTGGAACCGCCGCTGGGTGATGAGGGATGGCTCCCACGAGACCCACGCGGACCCGGCCAACCCAGATGTTGTCGAGCGCGCGGGCCCCAGCGATCCCGCCGTCGCCCTGCTCTGCGCACGTGACCTCGACGGCAATCACCTCGGCTGCGTGGCCAACTTCACCTGCCACGTCACCATCATGGGCGGCGATGAGTTCTCCGCCGACTACCCCGGCGCGTGGCGCGATAGCCTGGCCCGCGTCACAGGAGCGCCGCTCGTCTTCCTCAACGGCGCCATGGGCGACATCACGCAGGTCAACAAGGAAAGCGACCTGCCTCAGAAGGGCGACGAGGGTGTGCAGAGGTTCGGGCTCGCGCTTGCCGGAGAGACGATGAAGCTGCTCGCGGATATGCGCTTTCACGAGGACGCGCCGATTGCGGTCGCCAGCGAGCTGCTGCAGATCGAGATGCGCGAGCCTTCCCCGGCGCAGCTCGAAGAGGACCGCGCGGTGCTGGCGGCCGCAGCAGGCAACCTGGAGAGCAGCGAGGCGGTCTGGGCTCGCGAGCGCGTGCTCCTGCGCGAGTACATTGACGAGCACGGCACCGCCGCCTGTGAGGTCAAGTGTCTGCGCGTCGGGAACCTGGGGATCGCATCCTGCGCCGGTCAGATGTTTTGCGTGTTCGGGCTCGCGACCAAGGAGCGATCGCCCTTCGAGGTCACTATGTTCGTCTCGCTCGCCAACGGCAATGTCGGGTACGTCCCGACCGCCGAGGCCATCGCCAAGGGCGGCTACGAGCCGACGCTGTGCCGGGGCAGCCGGCTCCTGCCTGACGCGGGTGAGCGCATCGTCGAGAGCGCGGTGCGCCTGCTTGAGGAGCTTGCCTGACGGTGGATGGAGGTCCGACTGATGAGGCTGCATCGCTTTGCCGTGCTCGTCTGCACAATGTGGCTGTTGGCCGTCGGTGCGGCTGCGGACGACTTCGTCCAGCTTGCCGAGAAGGTCGCGGCCATTGACCCCACGCCGATAGGTGAAGGCCACCTGGGCCAGCTTGAGTCAGGGACCTGCGTGCAGCTCCGCTTCCCGGTGCCCAAGGAGCCTCCGCTGGCCTACCTGCTGAATCTCGGCAACATCGTCGGGTACACCGGCGACGGCAGCTCGTATCAACTGATCCTGCGCCGCGATGCCGAGGACGGCCCGGTCATCCACGAGGGCCCGGTCATAGCCGTCGGCGACGACTGGAACGCGGCCAACCGCCAGCCGATTGACCTCACCGAGGTCATCGCCCCTGAGCATTGCCGCCGCGGCTACCTTGACGTCTTCGCAACCGGGATCGTAGAGGGCGACGGCTGGACCGTCTACCGGCACAACCCGGGCCACCGCGAGATAGCCGCGTCGGTCACGGAGAGCAGCCCCGAACTGCGGCGGATGATCGTGACGCTGGAGGCGATGCGCCAGCGCGGCATCGCCATCCTGCCGATGCCCCAGGAGATCGTCATAGACCCGGGCGAGATGCAGCTCACCGAGAAGAGCCGCATCATCCTCGCGGGCCGGCCGCAGCCTGGCGATCGGTTCACCGCTGAGGACCTGGCCGAGCAGATACGCGAGCGCGCCGGACTGTCGCTGGAGATCGTGCGCGACGCCGAGGTCCGGGGCGGCGACCTGGTTCTTCAGACCGTGACCGGCGTGGGCGTCGGGCCGATGGACATGCGCGTCACCGTCAAGCAGCATCCGGTGGGCGTGGGCGCATACGTCCTTCTCGTGGCCGGCGGCGTGCGCGCCTGGGCCCGGGACGCCGAGGGCCTCTTCTACGCCGCGCAGACGCTTGCCCAGCTCGTTGACGCCAAGGGTCGCATCCCCAACTGCGAGATCGCCGACTGGCCCGCCTACCCCATCCGCGGCCTTCAGTACGACGTCGCGCGCGGGCAGACCGTCGAGGTCGAGTGGTGGAAACGGCTCATCCGCGAGCTTGGCCGCTGCAAGCTGAACATGCTGGAGATCTACGGGGAGGACGACTACCGCTTCGAGCGCTACCCCTTCCTGGGCCGCGAGGGGACCTTTACACCGGAGAAGGCGAAGGAACTCTCGGAGTACGCCCACCGTTATCACGTGCAGCTCGTGCCGCAGTTCGAGTCGCTGGGCCACGCCTCGGCAGTGCTGCGGCATGAGGAGCTGGCGGACCTGCGCGAGGCGGGCGGCGCGTGGGTGTTCTGCACCCGCAACCCGAAGGTCTGGGAGTTCCTCGACAACGTCTACGGCGAGCTTGCCGAGCAGTTCCCGTACTCGAAGTACATCCACGTCGGCGGCGACGAGTTCGAGTCCGGCTTCGGCAAGTGCGAGAAGTGCCGCGCCAGGATCGCCGAAGTCGGCATCGGGGGCCTCTACGCCGAGCACATGAACAAGCTCAACCAACTCTGCAAGAAGCACGGCCGCACCATGCTGTTCTGGCCCTCCCACCGAGGGCCGACCGACGAGCTGTCATACATGAGCGTCAAGTACATTGACCTGCTGGAGAAGGACTGCATCCCCACCGAGTGGATCTACCACGGGCCGCAGCAGTACCCGCAGATCGCGCAGTATCAGGGCCTGGGCTACGAGGATGTCTGGGTCTCGCCGGCGGTCGTCTGCTTCTCGCGCATCTGGCCGGACTACCGCACGAGCTACCGGGGGATCAGCGGTTTCCACCAGGCCGGCCACGAGCGCGGCTGCGGTGGCTGCATGACCACCACCTGGGAGTGGCGCCACGGCGGCATCGTGACCAACAGCCTGCCGGGGATGTTCTACGCCGCCGAGTGCGCGTGGTCGCTGGGGCGAACGCCGGTGTCCGACTTCGAGCGGCGCTACGCGCAATTGTGGTTCGGCATGACGGAGCCCGCCGGCAAGCGGCTGCACAGGGCCTTGATTGAGCCTTGGTTCCGTTACCCCGCGCCCGCCATCTGCTATGACTCACGCCTGCTGACCGAGGTCTTCTGGGCATCTCCCCGCACGGCCCTGCGCGACTTCCGTCTGAAGGACTCGCGCGTCGCCGACGCCGCGCGGGACATCCTTGAGAGCAACGAGAACGCCGTCGAGCAGCTCAACGAGTTCGAGCACCACGTGACACGAAACGCGGATCTGCTCCCCTACGCAAAGCTGGCCTTCATGATGTACCAGCAGATGGCGCGCAAGCTGATTGGCCTAATGCAGGCCGCCGACCACTACGCACGCGCTGCGCAGTTGCTCCCCAAAGACCGCGCGGCCACCGCGGTTGCCCTCAGGAGCGCCGCCGGGGCCATTCGTCCCGTTGTGGCGGAGTTCGTGACCTTGGCGGCCCTGTACTCCCGGGCGGTCGCGCAGGTGGGTGCGGACGCCCGCGACGTAGCGGAGATACAGCAGCAACGCCGCGAGCTACTTGACATCGTGGATGCCCTCGAGACTCTTGCCGACAAGGTCAAAGCCGGTCAACTCGACAAACTGCCTCCAGGTGAGAGGTTCGGCTTCTACAGCGGCAGGTACACAAAGGTCGGCTCCTGGCAGCCCGAGCAGATGAGTGAGGATGGCTCCCAGGTGCGCCTTGACGTCACGGAGCATCTTACGCGCGCGGGCGAGTTCACCATCGAGTGGGAGTACACCAGAGGCGCGCATGGCGTGCACATTCATCGGACGGCGCTGGTGGCGGACGGCGAGCAGGTCGCCGTTGACGAGCATGAGGGCTGGGCCGGCGGCGGCAGCCATGACAATATGTACCGGCTCACGCTCGAGGAGTTCACGCCCGGGGCGAAGTACGAGATCGTGGGCGATCTGACCTCGTCCGGTGGCACCGACTCGCGCGGGGATATCTGGTTGGTCACCCAGTAGTGGACCGGAGAGTCGCCTGACCCTCCTTTGCCGTTTGTGGCGGGGGGTGCCCCTACCCCCCGCGAAAGCCGTCCGCACGGCCTGCGGGGGACGAGGGCGTCCCCCGCCACGATAGGTGGGCCGGACAGGCGTCCGGCCCCTCCTCATGACATGCGACGCAGAGGGAGGCTGTTACTATGAGGGCTGAGAAGCTCGCCATCGAGGGCGGCACACCGGTTCGCACCAGGCCTTTCCCCGCGCGCGACCCCTTCGGGCCCGGCGATGAGCACCAGCTTCGTGAGGTGCTCAGCAGTCAGACCGCGTTCTTCCCGCGCGGGACCAAGGTCTATCAGTTCGAGCGGCGCTTCCGCGAGCTTTACGGCGTGAGCCACGCGGTGGCCTCGACCTCGGGGACCTCGGCGATCCACGTCGCCATCGGCGCCATCAACCCGGAGCCGGGCGAGGAAATCATCACCACGCCCATCAGCGACATGGGCACGGTGGCGCCCATCGTGCTCTGCAACTGCGTGCCCATCTTTGCGGACCTGGAGCTTGGCACCTTCAACCTCGACCCCGATGACATCGAGCGCAAGATCACCGACCGCACGCGCGCGATCATCGTGGTTCACTGCTGGGGCCAGCC
>CBFDBV010000064.1:0-14841 GCA_965603135.1 uncultured bacterium | reverse complement strand
GTCTGACCGCGATTCGCGACGGTGACCTCGTCTCCCCTCGCCGCCAGCCTCTCAGTTATCGCACGTCCCAGGTACCGCGTCCCGCCTATCATCAGGACTCTCATTATGTCCCTCCTTGGACAGCAGCCGGCCTGCTCGCCCTCCAACTTCGTGAGAGCGCTGCACGACTCCTCCGTTGCCTGAGCGTTGTTTCGGGAGGTCTGATGCCCGCGCGGGTTGAAATGACCGCGCGTACCGACTTCAACCGATCTTTTTGGCCGCGCACGTCTGGTGCGTGAGGCAGAGGAGGGTTCGCTGTGTTGTATCGTCCGTTCGGCAAGATGGGTTGGGAAGTCTCGGCGATCGGGATGGGGACCTGGAACCTCGGCACACAATGGGGCGAGATTGATGAGGCGACCGCCTGGGCGACCGTAAGAGCCGCCTTCGATGCCGGCGTCAACCTCTTCGACGCCGCCGAATCCTACGGCATCCCCAACGGCCTGAGCGAGGAGCGGCTCGGGGTCGCGCTGGCGGGCATCCGGCACCAGGTCTGCCTGGTCAGCAAGATCGGGCACTGGGGCCAGCGCACCGGCCAGGGCGTGCCGCATACCACGGTGGATATGATCCGGCTGTGCGCGCATGCCTCCCTGCACCGGCTGCGCACCGACTGGCACGATGTGATGCTCTGCCACGAGGCCGACCTCGAGGACCCCAGCGTCTTCCTGGAGGCCTTCGAGACCCTCAAGGAGCGTGGGCGCCTGCGTGTCTACGGCATCTCCACCAACAGCCTGGAAGTGCTCCAGCGCTTCAATGTGAACGGCACCTGCGATGTGGCGGAGGTGGATTACTCGCTGCTCAACCTCCAGCCCGAGGAGGAGTTCCTGCCATACTGCCAGGAGCAGGGGATAGCGGTGCTGGTGCGCGGGCCGCTGCATCGCGGGCTGCTGTCGGGCAAATACGACCTGGAGACGGCCTTCACGGACACGGTTCGGCCCGCGTGGAACAAGGGCGAGGCCCAGCGGGAGGACTTCGAGCATAAGATCGCGGTGGTGGACAAGCTCAAGGAGAGCCTGGAGCCGGGGGAGGAGATGGTGACGGCGGCTTTGCGCTTCATCATCTCGCACCCGTGCGAGCCGGTGGCGATCCCGGGCGCCAAGTCGCCCGAGCAGGCGAGGGTGAACGCGGCGGCGGGCGACCGCAGCCTTTCCGATGAGGAGATGGCGGAGTTGCGCTCGCTGCTGGCGTGAGCCAAGAGCCCACCACCGACCGCCTTGGCGGGGCTTCCCCCTTCGCCAAGGCTACGGGGGACAGGGAAGCCCCGCCCTCCGTAGGGCTGGACGGCCTTCGCCTACCGCGGGTCGTACTGGTCGGAGCCCGCCGGCGGCAGGTGCACCAGCCAGACGTTGCGGTAGGAGACCGGGTTGCCGTGATCCTGGAGCAACAGGGGCCCCGGATCGCCCACGTCCTCGTCGAGCTGGCCGCCGGTGGGGCCATCTAGCTCCACGTTGTTCTGAACCACTTTCCCGTTCTGGAGGACCGTCATCCGCGCGTCCTCGAGCATCTCCCCGGACTCGTCGAAGCGCGGCGCGCGGAAGACGATCTCGTAGGTCTGCCACTGCGTCGGCGGCTTGCAGGCGTTCACCAGAGGCGCGTACTGATTGTAGAGGCCGCCGCAATCGCCCAGGCCCGGCACCTCCCAGCCGTACGAGTCCAGCACCTGGATCTCGTAGCGGCCCTGAAGGTAGACGCCGCTGTTGCCCTTCGCCTGGCCCTCGGCCTCCGGCATATCCGGGCAGCGGAACTCCACGTGCACGTAGGCGTCATCGAAGGTCTCGTCGCTGATGATGCTCCCTTTGCTGACCGTCATCGCGCCCTCTTCGTCAATCGTCCAGTTGGCGGGCGAGCCATCCTTCTGATGCCAGTTGGTGAGGTCTGTCCCGTCGAACAGGATCACCGCGTTCTCGGGCGGGGCTTGCATATTTGCCATCGTCTCCTCTGTTATGAGGTGTTGATCTGTGCGAGGTCATTTCGGCTCGTATTCGTCCGAGGCCTTCTCCGGCAGGTGCACCAGCCACACGTTCCGGTAGGATACCGGCTGGTGGCCGTGGTCCTGGAGGAGCAGCGGGCCGGGCTCGGCGATGTTCTCGTCCATGTGGCTGCCGGTCGGCCCGGCAATGCTCACGTTATTCTGAATGACCACCCCGTTGTGCAGCACGGTCACCCGCGCCTGCTCGGAGACCTCGCCACCATCATCCATACGCGGCGCGCGGAAGATAGCATCGAAGCTCTGCCACTGCATCCGCGGGCGATCCGCCTTGACCAGCGGCGCGTGCTGATTGTATATGCAGCCGCAGGCTTTCAGGCCGGGCAGATCCGGGACATCGCCAGCGATGACCTGTATCTCGTAGCGGCCCTGGAGGTACACGCCGCTGTTGCCGGTGCCCTCGGTGGCGGGGATGCGGAACTCCACGTGAACGAAGGCGTCGGTGAAGGTCTCGTCACTGATGATGCTGCCCTCGGTGCAGGTCATTACGCCGTCGGCGACCTCCCAGGTCGCCGGCGAGCCGTCGAGCCTGCGCCAGTTGGTCAGGTCGGCGCCGTCGAAGAGGATGACAGCGTTCTCCGGGGGCGTTTGAAGCATCTCCATTTGGTTCTCCTCCCTCAAGTGGGCCGGCCTCAGACCGTGCCGCCAACGGCGTCACGTTCTTCGTGCGGCCCCTCCATAGACGTCGTCTCACTGTCGGCTACCCGTCAACGCTGGGACAGGACTTCTGCCTCGTATCGCCTGATCTCTGCGAGCCAGGCCAGGCCGCCGGGCACGTCCGCCCGCGCGCACGCCTCATCCCAGACGGCAGCGAAGGGCAACTCGGCGCGTAGCTCCTCAAGCGCCAGCTTCGCCGCCCCGTCACCCGCGCGCTCGGCCTGGGCCGCCAGCTTCCACGGCTCCAGCAGCGCGTGGAGCAGCGCCTTGCGCACGGCGCGCACGCCGATTACCCAGGCCGCCAGGCGGTTGATGCTGGCGTCAAAGAAGTCCGTGGCCCAGAGGATGTCCTTCAGCCCGCCGCCTCGGACCGCCTCGTCGCAGACGGCGCGCAGGTCATCGTTGAAGCGCGTCACGTGATCGCTGTCCCAGCGCACACCGCGGCTGGCGTGAATCAGGATGGGCTTGACGAACAGCGCCGCCGCTGACAGCTTGTCCGCGATGGTCTCCGTGGGATGGTAGTGCCCCATGTCGAAGCAGATGCCGATACCTCGGCTGGCGGCGTACAGGAGATAGAACTCGTGGGAGCCGACCGTGTAATCCTCCAGGCCGATGCCGAACAGCTTGCTCTCGACCGTGTCAGCGACCCTGGCCAGGTTCTTGTCGAGGACCGCGTCAAGCGACTTGATGAGCCGCGCGCGAGGGCCCTTGCGGTCAACGGTCGTATCCTTGCGGCCGTCGGGAATCCAGATGTTGCACGTGCAACGCCCGAGCCTGCGCGCCATCGCCTGCGCAATCTCGCGACAGGCAAGGCAGTGGCGCACCCAGAAGTCGCGGATGGACTTCTTCGGGTGACTCAGGGTCAGGCCATCGGCAGCCATCGGGTGGGCGAAGCAGGTGGGGTTGAAGTCCAGCCCCCACCCGTTCTCGGCGCACCAGTCCATCCAAGTGGCGAAGTGCTCAGGCTCAAGCTCATCGCGGTCCACCGGCTTGCCCCCGGTCTCGGCGTACATCGCGTGCAGGTTGAAGCGCAGCTCGCCCGGGATGAGGCTTGCCGCCATCTCGAAGTCCTGGCGGATCTCATCGCCGGTGCGGGCCGCGCCGGGGTAGTCGCCGGTCGCCTGGATGCCACCTGAGTCCGTGGCCCCCTCGTGGACCTCAAGTCCACGCACGTCGTCAGCCTGCCAGCAGTGCACCGAGATCGGCGTGCTGAGCGCGGTCTCGATCGCCGCGTCCGCATCCACGCCCAGTTCCGCGAAGCGCTGGCGAGCGGCGTCATGGGCTGCCGCTTCACCGGGCTTAGGCGCCCCCTTCACCTCGTCATCGAGCACGTCTCTAAGCTTCACAGTCAATCCCACCCGGGTACGGCGGCGACGACAGCAACGACAGCGACAACAGCGACGACAAGAACGACAACGACCAACGAGCAGGCCTCAGCACGAGCGACTGCGCCAACGACTCTTCGCCGGCGGCGTCCTGACTCCTCCGTGGGGCAGCTTGGGGCAGGCGCGGGCCTCGCGTCACAGCTTGATGGTCTTCCACTTGCCGCGCCTGAAGATGGCCGCCAGGACGAAGGTCTGGGCGATGATCGCTGCTGCCAGGCCCAACCACGCGCCCGTGGGGCCCATCTCAAGCACAACCGCCAGCAGGTAGGCGAGCACCGGGCCCAGGCCCGAGGTGCAGATGAGGCTGGCCCAGAGCGGGGAGAGGGTGTCGCCCGCGCCGCGCAGCCCGCCGGAGAAGGCCATGCCGATCATGGTGAACGGCAGCACCGTGGAGAGGATCCCCAGCGAGATGACGCCCCAGTGGACCGCCTGCGGGTCCTGGCTGAAAAAGCCGATGAGGCGGCGGCCGAAGATGATGAAGACGGCGGCGACAACAGCTCCGCAGAGCGCTGAGACGCCGGCGACGGTCCAGCCGCTTCTCTCGGCGCGCCCTGGGTGGCCCGCGCCCATGTTCTGGCCCACCGCGGTCATCGCCACGCTCATCAGCGCCAACCCGACCATGACGCCGATCATCTGAATCTGGCCGCAGATCGTGTAACCGGAGACAGCATACATCCCGGCCTGTGTGTGGTTGAGGATGGCCAGCAACAGGAGATAGGCCAGATTGCGGGTGAAGCCCTGGATGGAGGAGGGAATGCCGATGTAGAACATCTTGCCCCAGGTTGCGAGGTCCAGCTTCCAGGGGACGAGCGGCGGAACCGCAACCGCAAAGCGACCCGAGAAGACAACCCAGAGCATAATGAGCGCGGCAACGCTACGTGAGATGACCACCGCCCAGGCGGCCCCAACCACGCCCAACGTGGGGAAGGGGCCGACTCCGAAGATGAGGGCCCATTCCAGGACGACGTGCGCGACGTTGATGCCGAGAAGGAGTATCAGCGGCGTTAGTGCGTCGCCGGCACCCCTGAGCGCTGAGTTGATCATGAAGTTCAACATCAGCGCGATCGAGCCCCAGAAATACACCTGCATGTAGGCAGTGCCCAGCCGCAAAACGCTGCCCGTGGCGCCAAGACTGGCAAGCAGTGGCTCAGACAGCCACAAGCCCAGGGGAACCATCAGGGCGCCGAAGATGATCGAGCAGATGATGGCCTGGCGGGTGACGTTGGCGACGCGGTCTGCTCGGCCCTCCCCGACGTAGTGGGCCACCAATACCTGCGTGCCGGTCGAGATGGCGAAGATCACGGCCATAAGCGTGAAGATGGCGCCCCGCGAGGTTCCGACGGCGGCGATGGCATCGGGGCCCAGGTAGCCGACCATCTTGATGTCGGCCACGCCCATGAGCCAGTTGAGCAGGGAGGCGGCGACAATCGGCCAGGAGAGGAGAACGATGCCCCGCAGAAGACTGCCCTGGGTGAGGTCAACGCGACCCACGACAGGTCGTCTGCCTTGCTGGGGAGAGGGTGGCGTGGGGGTTACGGAGCGGCCGGTGGCGCCGCCTGTGCCGACCTGTCCAGGGGCAGACTCGGCGCCGCCGGGCACCCCCGCGTCGTCGCACATCACATAACCTTCTCGTTGGCAGTAACTCAGGTGGAAGCGCCGGCCGGCCGCTCAACGGTCTCGTCGCCCTCGATGAGGCCGTCGCGGAAGTGGACGATGCGGCGCGCGTGGGCGGCAATCTCCGCCTCGTGAGTGACGATGATGATGGTTTTGCCCTCTTCGTTCAGCCGCCGGAAGACCGCCATGATCTCTTTCCCCTGGTCAGTGGCCAGATTCCCGGTGGGCTCGTCGCCCAGTATGATGGCGGGGTCATTGACGAGCGCGCGGGCGATGGCGACCCGCTGCTGCTCACCACCGGAGAGCTCGGAGGGACGATGCTTCATGCGGTCAGCAAGGCCGACGGCCTGGAGCGATCGCTCGGAGCGCGCCCGGCCCTCCCGGTGGTCCGCTGACCGATCGTAGAGCACGGGCAGCTCGACGTTGCGCAGCGCCGTGGCCTGCGGGAGCAAGTTGTAGGCCTGGAAGACGAAGCCTATCTCCTGGTTGCGCACATGCGCCAACTGCGACTCAGTAAGCGCGGAGACCTCAACCCCGTTCAGGTGGCACTCGCCAGAGGTGGGGCGATCGAGACAGCCCACGATGTGCATGAAGGTGGACTTGCCGGAGCCAGAGGGCCCCATGATGGCCACGAACTCGCCAGCCTGCACGCTCAGCGTCACCCCGCGTAGGGCGGGCACCGTGACCTCGCCCATGCGGTATTCCTTGGTCAGTGCAATGGCCTTAATCACCGGCGCGCAGCTCGCTTTCCGCCACGGCGGTCTCAGGCGGGGATAGGGTCCCCATGGCTTTGCTAAGGGCGACCAGGGCGACCTGGTAATCGAAGCCGGCGCGCACCTGGGCGGCACGGGCGCTCGTCACTGAGGCGCGCGCATCAATGACCTCCAGCAGGATCGCAAGGCCCTGCTGGTACATCGCCTCCGCCGCGGCCAGGCGAGACTCGGCGACGGCGACGGACTTCGCGCTTGCCTCAAGGCGCTCCGCGGAGTTGTCGGCGGCGATGAGCGCGCTCTCGACGTCCAGCACGACCTGCTTGGCGAGGCGGTCAAGGTCAGCCTCGGCGCGCACCAGGCTCGCATTGGCGCTGGCCTCATCGGCCTCGCCGGCGTGGCCGTCGAAGAGGGGCCAGGAGAGGCTCAGCAGGAGGTTCCAGGACGGCTCGTTCTCCTCCCAGTCCGTGTAGCCCCGGTTGTACTGCCCGCCGAGGTCAATGGAGGGCCCGCGACTGATCTTCGCCTGCTTGAGGCCGTAGCGGTTCGCGCGCACATAAGCCTCCCCCGCGGCGACCTCCGGCCGGCTGGCAATGCCGGTCGCCAGGGCGTCCTGGAGGGGAGGAAGCTGCTGGCGGGTGGGAGCGGAGGCCGAGGCGAGCTGGGGGCTGACCTCGGCGGGCAGCCCCATGACATTCCTGAGCTGGACGCGGGTCAGGCGGACGCCGCCCCGGGCCTCTATGAGGTCAAGCTGCGCTCGCGCCAGGTCGTCCTCGACCGGGAGCACGTCCACCTCGGCGGCGGCACCGAGCGCGACGCGCGCTTTGACCTGCTCGAGGTGCCCTTCGGCGGAGGTGACGCCCTCCGCCGCCACGGCCACCATCTCGCCGGCGGCAAGCAGGCCATAGTAGTGCTGAGCTACCTGCTCCACCAGGCTCTGAACGGTGGAGGTGTGGTTGAGCTCGGCCGCGGTCAGCAGGGCCTTCCTCTCCTCCACGTTCTCTGAGCGGCCGTAGCGCCAGAGGGTGGCGCGCAGCGTCAGGTCGAGCTCCTGGCGAGTATCGCTGCCAGCAACGGCGACCCTGGTCCCACCTACTGTGATGAACGAGGTCCTGCTGGTGAAGCCCTCGACCGCAGAGAGCGACAACTGGGGGTAGTATCCGCTGCGTGCGCCGGTCAGGCCGGCCTTGGCACTGACGATCGCCTGGCGGGAGGAGACGATCTGCGGGTTGTTTGCCAGGGCGATGGCGATGCAGTCGTCGAGCGTGAGCGGCTGGGCTGGCGCATCTTGCGCCCAGGCGATCCCGCTCAGGTGGGACGGGCCTAGCGCCGCCGGCGCAACTAGCACGAGAGCGACGAGCAGATGACGTAACATGCGGACACCTCTACGAGTGGTTTCAGGACCGCCGAGGAGGGCATTGGCGGACACAGCCTCGCGTCGCGCCGTCTCCCTATTCATAGCGCAGCGCCTCGACGGGGTGCATTACGGCTGCCTTCTGGGCAGGTAACAGGCCAAAGACGATGCCCACCACGCCCGCGAAGGAGAAGGCCACGACCACCCAGGGCACTGACACGGCCGTGTTGAGGCCGACGGTGCGCAGAAGCAGCGCGAGGCCGACGCCGAGCGCGACGCCCATGGCGCCACCGACGAGGCTGAGGGTAAGCGCCTCGATGAGGAACTGCGTCAGGATGTCGCGGGGGGTGGCGCCCACGGCCTTACGGAGGCCGATCTCCCGGGTGCGCTCGGTGACGGACACGAGCATGATATTCATGATGCCGATGCCGCCTACCAGCAGAGACACGGCGGCGATAGAGCCGAAGAGCAAGGTCATCACCCGATTGGCCTCCTGGGCGCCGGCAATGAAGTCGGCAGCGGAGCGGACGTAGAAGTCGTCCTCGTCGTCGGGGCCGATGCCATGGCGTTGCCTGAGCAATTCCTCGACCTCGGTGCGGGCCTTCTCAGCCAGGTCCATGCTGGCGAACTGGACGGAGATGGAGCGAAGCCGGTCGCGCGGGCCCTGGCCGTCAGCGGCCTGTCCGATGAGTCGGAACATGGCAGTGGTAAGCGGCACGACGATGAGCTCGTCCTGGCTGAAGAAGCCGGTGTCGCCCTTGCTCTCGAACTGACCGATGACGCGAAAGGTGACGCTGTTGATTTTGATGCGCCTGCCGACGGCAGACTGGCCGGGGCCAAAGAGGGTCTCGGCCACGGCGGAGCCGAGGACGGCGACCTTCCGGCGCTTCTCGACGTCTCCAGCAGTCAGGAAGACGCCGTCAGCGAGCTGGAATTGGCGCACCTGCGGGTAGTTCTCGGTCTCGCCGTAGATGCGGGTGTTGGTGTTGGCGTTGCCGGCCTTGACCTGGGCGGTGGTGGCGACCTCGGGCGCCACGTCGGTGACCGTGGGACATTCCTTAGCGATGGCAATGGCGTCCCGCTGAGTGAGGGTGTTGGCGGTGCTCCCGCGGATGGGCCCCCGGCGCATCTGGCCGGCCCGGACGGTGAGCACGTTAGTGCCGAAGCGCTCGAACTGCTGGAGGGTGGCAGCCTTGGCGCCCTCGGTCATAGCGACCGCGGCGATGACGGCGCCGACGCCGAAGATGACTCCGAGCATGGTCAGCGCAGAGCGGAGCCTGTTGCCGATAAGGCCCTCCATTGCCACGCGAACCGACTCCCAGAGGCTCATGGATCAGCTTCCTCCTGGCGGCATCGAGCGTTCCTCACTACCGGTCGCGGCGGATGAAGCCGCCGCTGCTCCGCTCCCGCGCGCGCTGACGCATCATCTCCCTGAAGTCCCGGCCCTCGCCAAGCCCGCTCAGGACGACGTCGTCGCCCTCCTTGAGGCCGGAGATGACCTCCGTCTGCTCCTCGCCCTTGAGGCCGGCCTTGACGGGCTTGGGGACCTGCTCTCCGTCGGCCTGGAGGAGCATAACCATGTGGCCGTCGGCCACCTCGATGAGGACGCGGCTGGGGAGGACGAGGACGTTCTCCCGCCTGCCGACCATGAACTCGCAGGACGCGGTCATGCCGGGCTTGAGGCGGGCATCGGGGTTCTCTACCTCCACGGTCACCAGCACGGTGGTGATGTTCTGCTCGGTGACGGCCTGGGGGTCTATCTTTGTGACCACACCCTTGCTGGTCTCATCGGGGAAGGCGTCAACGGTGATCTGAACGGCCTGCCCAACGCGAACGGAGGCGACGTCTGCCTCGTCGAGCTTGACCTCGACGAACATCTTCGAGAGGTCGCCCAGCTCGACGATGTCGGCGCCCTGAGCCACCATGGAGCGTCCGGAGGTGATGATGGTGCCTTCTTCGGCGTACTTAGTCAGTATGACGCCCGACCTGGGGGCGCGAATGGTCGTGTAATCCAGCATGGTCCGGGCGTTCTTGGCCTGGGCCTGAGCGCGCGCCACCTGGGCCCGTGCGCTCTTGACATCCGCCTCGCGCACGGGGATCTGTACCCCGTCCGCGTGTGCGCGGTCGAGCGCTGCCCTGGCCTGCGCGACGCGTGCGCGGGCCGCCTCCAGCTCAGCGACCTGCTCGGGCGCAAGCGTGTTCCAGCGCTCCTGCGCGGAGGCAAGCTCCGCGCGGGTCAGGTCGCGCTGGCGGAGGGTCGTGGCCAGCTCCTGCTGCTGCTCGGCGTCGAGGGTGTCCCAGCGGTCCTGAGCGGCGGCCAGGTCGGCCTGGGCCAACTCCCTGCGCTTGAGCGCGGTCTCGATCTCCTGCTCCATGTCCAGGGTGTTCCAGCGCTCCTGGGCCGATGCCAGTTCCGCCTGCGCCAGGTCGCGGCGGTTGATGGCCGCGTCGAGCTCGCTCTGAGGGACGAAGCCCTGCTCGCGGAGGCCCTGGACACGGGTGAGGTCCTTCTCGGCGATGTCGAGGTTCGCCGTGGCCTTGTCGAGGGCCGCGCGCGCCTGGGCACGGCCCTGCGGGTTGGTGGCCTGCTGTAGGCGCTCAAGGTCCTTGTCGGCGATGGCCAGGCTTGCGCGAGCCTTATCCAGCGCGGCTTTGGCCTGTACGCGCTCCTGAGGATGGGTCACTTCCTTGAGTGTCTGGATGGCTCTCTCGGCGATCGCGAGGTTGGCCTGGGCCTTCTCCAGGGCGGACCTGGCCTGAGCATGAGCCTGGGGATGGGTGGCCTGCTCGAGGCGCTCGAGGTCCTTTCCGGTGGCATAGTGACTGGCCTGGGCCTGGGCGATGGCGGCCTGCGTCATGGCGGGCTGGCCGCCGGCCTGCGCCTGGGCCTGGGTGAGGCGCGCCTGGGCGGAGTCCAGGTCGGCAACGGCCTGATCGTAGGCAGTCTGGCTGTCAGTGGGGTCTATCCTGCCAATGAGGTCGCCCTCTATGACCTCGTCCCCCACGTCCACGGCCAGCACGTCTATGTTGCCGCCCGCGTAGGACTTGACCGCCACGGTAGTGAGCGGCTGCAGTATCCCGTCGGCTGAGACGGTAAGCTCCACCGTCCCCCGCTCCACCTTGACGGTTTCAACGCCCTCCTCACCGGCCTGCTCCTTGCCTCGTGCCCGCAGGACGAAGATGGCTCCGACGACCACTACGACTATCAGCGCGAGGGCGACTATCACGCGCTTCATCAACTCAACTCCTGTCGAACCGCGCTGTCCTTGAGTGGTACAGACGCAACTGCACGCAGGCGGATTCCGCTTTTCTGTCGGGTGCCACGGGGGGGTTCACGGGTCGTCATCCCCCTGCTCTTCCGCCATGGCCGCCGCGCGGGCCGCCACGCGGGAGAGCAGTCGCGCGAGTTCGGCCTGCTCTTCGTCAGTGAGGCAAGACATCACTCTGACAACGTGCGCTCGGTGGGCGGGCATGACCTCTTCGAGAAACTTCTGCCCCTTGGGTGTCAGCCTGGCCCTGAAGACGCGGCGGTCCTCGGCATCGGGCTCGCGCGTCAGGTACCCGGACTCCTCCAGGCGGTCAACCAGCCCGGTCACGTTGGCGGGGGTGACGCACAACTCCCGTGAAATGTGGCTCAGCTTCAGGCCGTCGGGACCGGCCTCGCCGATGACGGCGATGACGCCAAACTGGGACCCCCGCAGGCCGTGCTCGTGCAGGTGCCTGCGGACGATGTGCCTGCCAGTCATGGTGGCGCGGATCATACTGCGCCAGGCTGACATCGCGCGTTCTTGGGCCGGGGTTGCGCTCTCCCTCGTCATCGCGCCTGTTATTATACTACTTGAATATCAGGATGTCAATATTCAAGCTCGGAAATACTCGGCGAGAGGCCCAGCGGTTGACGTTATGACGTGAAGTGCCGCGAAGGCGTGTCACGCGCGATTCTGGCGGCCGGCCGCCGGACGCGGGAGGTGCGACTTCGCAGGCTGTTCACACACGTCGCCATCCCGCAGAGCGATCCCGTTGTTCATAGACTCTTAACGTTTGACCCTGGTTCAGCACGATTTGGTTCGGGTAATCTATTAACCAAGAGAAGCAGCTGTGCTAACCTCCTCCTATGAGGTGATGAGGCGATGCCGAGGTTCTGGTACGCTACTGAGGAAGGAGCACAGCGCCAGTTCTACGAGGCCGACAATCTCCCCCAGGCGCTGCTGCGGCTGCAAGAGCAAGGCACCGTGGTCAGGAGCGCGGGCGTTGACAAAGCGACCGAGCCGCCGGGTCTGCGGAGAGCCTCGCGGCGTCTGCTGACCTCGGTCTACGAGCAGCTAGCGGGGATGCTGGAGCAGGGCGCTCCGCTGAGCGAAAGCCTGCGGCAGATCGCAGCCCAGACGCGCAACCGGCGGCTGTCGCGTAGCCTCAGCGCGCTGGCCGACGAGGTGGAGGAGGGCGGGGCGCTCAGCGGGGCGATGGCGGCGCAGTCGGCCACGTACTCCCCGGTGGTGAGGGCCGCGGTGCGGGCGGGTGAGGAGGCGGGCAGCCTCCCCGAGGCCCTGCGCAACCTGGCCGGGCAGCAGCATGACCTGGCGCAGATGGCCACGGGGATGGCCTTCCCCCTCATCTACCCGATCCTCATCTGCTCGATCGCGCTGTGCGTGCTGACCTTCCTCGGCGCGTTCATCTTCCCCAAGTTCGTCCAGCTCTTCATGGATCTGGGAATGGAACGCTCTGACTTCCCGTGGCCCACCCGCGTGGCGCTTGCCTTCAACAGAGCGTTCCCGACGATTGTGCTGGGCGTGATCGTGGTCGCCGTGTTCCTGGTGATCTTCTGGCTCTGGGCGCGGCGCACGCGGCAGAGCGAGTTCAACCTGGGGCTGACGCGGCTGCGCATACCCATCTTCGGGGAGGTCAGTATGTACACCGACCTGGCGCGGGTGGCCAGCACGCTGGGCGTGCTGCTGCGCGGAGGGGTCGAGACGGTCACCGCGCTGCGTCTGAGCAGGGCCGCCGCAAAGGAGCCGCCGGTCTCGATGGCGCTGCGCCGGGCCGAGGCCGCGGTGGAGGATGGTGGCCGCATCACAGAGGGCCTGCGCGCAACGCAAGTCCTGCCCGAGGAGTTCATCTTCCGCCTGGGGGTCGCGGAGGCGCGCGGGGAGTTCACTACCGCGCTGAGTCAGATCTCCGAGGAGTATATGGGGCAGGCCGACCGGCTGGCGCGCAAGTGGATCATCATCTCCGGGCCTGTGGTCGTCATCCTGCTGGCGATAATGGTGGGCTTCATCGGGTTTGCGACGTTCTCGCCGCTGGTGGGCATTGTGAGCAATCTCAGTCAGTAACTCGGAGGGGGAGCAAGATGGCAGTGAGTGCTGGTAATGCAGAGATGCTTCGAGGGGCGAACGCTGAGCTGCATATGTCGCCGGACGGGCTCGCCCTGGTACCGACGGGGCCCTACAAGCACATGGCGACCGAGGTGGCGGAATACGAGGAGGTGGCGAGCGTCGAGGCGGACCCGCGCGGCCGTCGGTTGCAGGTGATCTTCGCCGGAGAGCGGGCGACCTGGACGATCGAGGGCGGCGCTCGCCCCGAGGTCCTGTGGGCCAAGGACACTGTTGACCGGGCGGTCGCGCGCGCCCGCGCTCGGCAGCGTGACATCTTCAAGAAGCGCGCCAGCCTCGAAGAGCTGGAGCAGGCCATCAGGGATCTCGCCGAGGGCGCGGAGCCGCAGTCGGCGATCCTCGCCGAACTGATCCTGATGCAGGCGATCCTGCACCGGGCCACCGACGTGCACCTCCAGCCTGCCGGGGAGGATGTGAAGGTCCGCTACCGGGTGGACGGGCACCTGTTAGTGGTGGGCAGTATGCCGCAGGGGATAGGTGAGCGGGTGGTCGCACGGCTGAAGGTCATAGCGGGGATGAAGAGCTATGCCCAGAAGATGGCGCAGAGCGGCCGCACGTATCTGCACGTTGACGACCGGACGGTGGACATGCGGCTGACAGCCCTGCCCACCATCCACGGCGAGAAGCTGACGGCCCGGCTCTTCGATCCGGCGACGGCGCTGCTGGAGCTGGAGGCGCTGGGCTTCGAGGCGGAGGCGCTGGCGGGCTACCGCGAGATCGTCGCCGAGCCGCGCGGCTGCGTGATAATGACCGGGCCGGCGGGCGCGGGTAAGACCACCACGATGTACGCGAGCCTGGCGGAGCTGCGCGAGAGCGACGGGGGGCGCAGCATCTGCACCGTGGAGGAGCCGGTGGAGCTGGACCTGGCGGGCGTGGATCAGACGGAGGTCAACCGGGACGTGGGGATGGACTTCGCGGCCTGCCTGCGGACGGTGCTGCGCCAGGACCCGCAGATCATCATGGTGGGTGAGATCCGCGACTACGAGACCGCTGAGATAGCGATGCAGGCGGCGCTGACCGGCCACCTGATCTTCACCACCGTGCACGCGCCGAGCGCGGCCGGCGTCTTCGCGCGGCTGATGGACCTGGGCCTGGAGCCCTACGTGATCGCCTCCGGGGTGAGCGCCATCGTCGCCCAGCGGCTGGTGCGGAAGGTCTGTGCGGCGTGCGCCGAGACCTACCAGCCCGCGCCGGAGGAGTTGGCCGCCGCGGGCCTGACGCAAGCGGATACGGTCGGCTGGGAGTGCAAGCGCGCGGTCGGGTGCGACGAGTGCGAGGGGACCGGCTACCACGGGCGCACCGGTATCTTCGAGCTGCTGCCGGTGACGGCGGCGTTGCGCTCGGCGATAATGGAGCGGCGACCGGTGCCGGAGGTGGAGCGGCTGGCCGCCACCGAGGGGATCGGAAGCCTCTGGGAGGCGGGGCTGGCGAAGGTGGCGGCGGGTGTGACGACGCTCGATGAGTTGAGAAGCGTGTTGGGCAGGCGGGAAGGCTAGCAAGATGCAGGGCGGTCATCCGATCTGGCATAGGGTCGTACGCGGCGCGCTCATCGGGCTCTTGGTCGCGGTGATCAGCCTCGCGATCTGGGCCTGGCCGGAGTTGTTGGTCCCTATCGCCGTCGGGATCGTCTCGCTAGCTGTGATCGTCTATGCCGCAATCAGGAGCGCGAGGGTGCGGCGAGGGCTGCTGTGGGCGCTGATGCTGGCCG
>CBFDBV010000063.1:0-14849 GCA_965603135.1 uncultured bacterium | reverse complement strand
AGCGGCCACATTCCATGACCACGCGCACGTCGTCATCGAAGACCACGTAGCCTAAGGAGAAGAGCGGCGCCGGATGGACCGTGGTGTTGGCCTCGCCGGTGTCCTTGGCCTGGCCCATGACCCACGAGACCTGGGCGCCCTCGTGCAGCCACAGCACCATGTCCATCATATGTGGCCCCTGCTCCATGAGTTGGCCGTACGAGATGCCCCGCATGAAGCGCAGCTCGCCGATGTCGCCCGAGTCTATGCACTCCTTGAGTAGCTCGTACTCCCGGGAGAAGGTGAGCTGGTGGCTGACGGTGAGGATGGTCCCGTTCTCCTCGCAGATGCGCACCATCTCGCGCGCCTCGTCGAGGGTGCGGGCCATCGGCTTCTCCGCGATGATCGCCGGAACGCGCTTCTCCGCGCACATCCTGGTCAGCGCCGCACGCGGGCCCTCCTTGGTCACGATGGCGACAATGTCCGGCGCTTCGATCTCCAGCATCTCCATCGCGTCATAGTACGGCTTGAGACCGTACTCCTCGTGGAAGGCGCCCGCGCGTTCCCGGTCCACGTCAGCGCAGCACGGACACGTCACGCCCCTTGCTTCCTCGAAGCCGGTCGCGTAGCCGCGGGCCCTCCCGCCGCAACCGATAATGGCGGCCTTCAGGTCTGACATTCCTCACTGCTCCCCTCGCGTATGCGTCATCTCGAGCTCCAGCGCCGCGTACTTTGCCGGGGATGCCCCAAAGACCTCCCCGGCGATACGTCCAGCCCAACATTCATCTTCGCTCCGAGAGCCGCGAAGGATTCGCGGCGGTGCGGCGAGAAGGTACCCCCATCATTCGGCCGGCGTGCTGCCGGCCGCTGATTCTGTCTCGTGAGGCCCCCCAGTTATGAAGCATCTCGGGCTGACCTGGCGATCATTGCTCATCGGCGTCGCTGCCTCGGCCTTCCTGGGGCACTGGAGCCAGTACGCCGAGCTGATCATCCACGGCACCCAGATAACCCTCACCTATCCGCCCATCGGCGGCTTCTTCGTCTTCCTGTGCATCTACGTGTTCTTCAATATGCTTCTGAAGCCCGTCCATCGTCGGCTGGCGCTTACCCGCGCCGAGCTGGTCATCATCTTCACTATGATCGTGATGGCCTCGGGGATCGCCTCGATAGACCTCGCACAGAAGCTCATCCCGATGATCGCGGGCCCGTACTACTACGCGTCGGCCGAGAACCAGTACGAGCAGCTCTTCCTGCCCCACGTTGCCGGGTGGCTGGCGCCGAGCGACCCGCGCGTGGTGACGGGCCTGTACGAGGGCTGGGCATTCGGGGTGCCCTGGCCCGAGTGGTTGGCGCCGCTGGCGGCCTGGAGCGCGTTCACGCTGGCCAGCTACGTGCTGATGATGAGCATCCTCACGCTCTTCCGCCGGCAGTGGATTGAGCGCGAGCGGCTGCTCTTCCCGCTGGTCGCGGTCCCGCTGGAGGTGATCGAGGAGGCGCCGCGCGGCAGGCTGCTCAACGACTTCTTCCGCAACCCGTTCATGTGGATCGGCCTGGTCATCGCCTTCGGGATCCACTTCTACCAGGGCCTGCACGGCTACTACCCGCAACTGCCGGAGGTCGTAGCCTTCAACATCGGCGGCAAGGCCGTTCCGACCTACGCCTGGGGCCGGCCCTGGAGCGCGATGGGGACGCTCCGCTTCCAGTTCTCGCCGCTCATCATCGGTCTCAGCTTCCTGCTCACTCGCGAGGTATCATTCAGCCTCTGGGCGCTCTATTGGCTCTCACGCCTGGAGGCGGTCGTGGGCACTATGATCGGGCTTGACGGCATCACCACCGCCGCCGGCGGCGGCTCTTTCCCCTTCCCCGGGCATCAGACCGCGGGGGCATATCTCGCTCTGGCGGCGGTGAGCATCTGGATCGCCCGCAGGCCGCTGATGGAGATGTTCGTCTCCGGGCTGACCTTTCAGAAGGCCGCCGACGAGGAGCACGAGCCGATCTCCTACCGCGTCGCCGTCTGGGGCGGCATACTCTCCTTCCTGTTCCTCATCGTCTGGTGCAACTATGCGGGGATGCCGGTGCTGGTGGCCGTACTGGTGATGGTAGTGGCCTTCGGCTACGTGACGGCGATGACACGCATCATCTCCGAGGGTGGAATGCCCTGGACCCACGAGCCCAACTGGGGCGCGCACGATGTGCTGCGCGCCATCGTCCCCTTCCGCTCGATCTCGATGGCGAACTGGACCTCGGTGGCGATGCTCCTGGCATTCACCCACGATATGCGCGTGTGCCCGATGCCGCGCATTATGCAGTCGCTCAAGATCTCCCAGGAGTGCGACACTGACGACAGCCAGCTCACCTGGTCGCTGGTGATCGCCACGCTGGTCGCCATCCCGGTTTCGTACTGGGCGCTGCTGGCGGCCGGATACATCCACGGCGGGGTGGCCATCAACACCTACCGCTTCGTGTCTCTGGCCCGGCAGCCCGGGCTTTACCTGGAGCGGGTCGCGTCCGTTCCGCTCAAGCACACCGACTGGCTGAGCCTGGGCCTGGTGGGCTACGGCGCGGCGAAGCTGGTCGCCCTCAGCTTGCTGCGCATCAACTACCTCTGGTGGCCGCTGCATCCGGTGGGCTACGCGATGAGCTACATCGTGTATCTGGCGCGCGAGTGGCTGTCGGTGCTGATCGGGTGGCTCTGTCAGACGGTGCTGATGCGCTACGGCGGGCATCAGGCCTTCCGGCGCTACCGGCCGTTCTTCTTGGGGCTGATCCTGGGGGCGATGCTGGTCGCCGGCGTCTGGCTCATCATAGACGGCATAACCGGGCTGCGCGATCACAAGATCCTGTACTGAGGCGCCCGGAGACACCTCTTCCCCGCGCCACATTCGACCGCGGACGCCGCATCGTGGGGCCTCATTTTGCACAAACGCCTCGGGCTAACCTGGCGGGCCGCGATCATAGGCGCCATCGCCTGCGCCTTCCTGGGCGACTGGAGCCAGTACGCCGAGCTGGTCATCCACGGCACTCAGTTGTCCTTCACCTTCCCACCCATCGGCGGGTTCTTCGTCTTTCTGTGCATCTATCTGCTCTTCAACATCATCCTGAGGCCCGTCTACCCGCCCCTGACGCTCACCCGCGCCGAGCTGGTCTTCATCTTCGTGATGACCACGATGGCGTCGGGCATCGCCTCCCAGGACCTGGCGCAGAAGATCCCGCCCATGATCGCCGGCCCCTTCTACTACGCCTCGCCCGAGAACGGTTGGGAGGACCTCTTCGTTCGTTACATCCCCGAGTGGATGTCGCCCCACGACCCCTTCGTAGTCACCGGCCTCTATGAGGGCTGGGCGTTTCCTGTGCCCTGGGGGGCCTGGCTGGTGCCGCTCGCGGGATGGAGCGCGCTGGCGCTGGCCGGTTACACCCTGATGGTCTGCATCCTGACGCTCTTCCGTCGGCAGTGGGTCGAGCGCGAGCGCCTGCTCTTTCCGCTGGTGGTGCTCCCGCTGGAGGTCATGAAGGAGGCCCCCCGGGGCAGGTTGCTCAACGATTTCTTCCGCAATCCGTATATGTGGATCGGCGCGGCCATCGCCTTCGGGGTGCACTTCTACAATGGTCTGCACGGGTACTATCCGCAACTGCCGGAGATCGAGGTCTGCAAGATAGGCGGGAAGCGGGTGCCGACGTACACCTGGGGGAGGCCCTGGGACGCCATCGGCACCATCCGCTTCGCGGCTATGCCCATGATCATCGGGCTGAGCTTCCTGCTCACGCGCGAGGTCGCCTTCAGCCTCTGGGCCTGCTACTGGCTGGCGCGGCTGGAGGCGGTGCTGGGCAGCGCGCTGGGCATAAGCGGGCTGACCACCGGCGCCGGCGGCGACGCCTTCCCCTTCCCCGGCCAGCAGACCGCCGGAGCCTACCTGGCCCTGGCGGCGGCGAGCATCTGGATCGCGCGCCGCCCCCTGGGGCAGATCTTCGGAGCCGGGCTCACCCTGCAAAAGCACCCCGACGAGGAGCGCGAGCCCCTGTCCTATCGCACTGCCGTGTGGGGCGGCATAATAACCTTCATCTTCATGGTGGCCTGGTGCAACTACGCCGGGATGACGCTGCTGACCGCGGTGGTGCTGTGGCTCATCGTCTTCGGCTACCTGTTGGCGATGACCCGCATGTTGGCCGAGGGCGGCATGCCATGGCTGGATCACCCCACCTGGGGCGCTCAGGATGTGCTGCGGGCGCTCCTGCCCTATCGCTCCATGCCCATCCAGCAGTGGAGCGCGCTGGCGACGCTGATCCCCTACTGCTACCACCTGCGCGTCAGCCCGATGCCGCGCATTATGCAGTCGCTCAAGATCTCCGACCAGGCCGGCACCAGCAACCGCCACGTGACCTGGTCCCTGCTCATTGCGACGCTCATCTCGATTCCGGTCGGCTTCTACGCCCTCATAGCCGCCGGCTACGTGCACGGCGGCGTGGCCATCAACCCTGCCCGCTTCGTCTCGCTGGCCCGTTACAGCGGCGTCTTCATGGAGCGCGTCACCAACACGGGCCTCAAGCACACCGACTGGATCAGCCTGGGGATCATGGGCTACTCGGCCGCCAAGCTCTTCACCCTGAGCTACCTGCGGTTGCGCTACCTCTGGTGGCCCCTGCACCCGGTCGCGTATGCGATGGCCTTCAACGTCTACGTGGTGCGCGAGTGGCTGTCGGTGCTGATCGGATGGCTGGCCCAGGCGATTATCATGCGCTACGGCGGCCACCGGGCTGTCCAGCGCTACCGGCCGTTCTTTTTGGGGCTGATCCTGGGGGCGATGCTCGTCTGCGGCGTCTGGCTGATCATAGACGGCATCACCGGCCTCCGCGATCACAAGATCCTCTACTGAGCCCCGTGCATCTTTTTCCCACGCCGGGGGAGGTGGTCTTGCCCGTCGCGCGTAACTACCTGACATCCGAGGGCTTCTCGACGATGACGGCCTCCGTGTCCGCATCGGGAAGCCCCGCGTGTTTATTCGTGCCTGGCGTCTGCCCTGGGAGGGATCGTCGCATGACGTACGAGCAGATGCAGGCCCGGCAGCTCAAGCTGAGCCTGCTGCTGGCCGTGATCTTCGTGGTCACGGTTTTCACCATGCCATTCCTCAACCACCTGGTGCCGGACATCATGCTCCAGCCCGTCCTGGGCATCCCGCTCGCCTGGCTCGTGGTGGGGATCTGTTTTCACGTCGAATTCTGGGTGATCGCCTTCGTCTATACGACCTACTCCAACCGATGGGAACGCGAGTTGACCGATGACTGAGGGAATCGCCATCCTCCCGGCTGCCGCTGCGATCGTTGTCCTCGCCGCCACGATGGCCATCGGGGTCATGGCCGCGCGCAGGGCACAGACGCTCAGCGACTTCTGGGTCGCGGGCCGAAGCGTGAGCGTCTTCACCAATGCCTCCGCCATCTCCAGCAACTACCTGTCCGCCGCGTCCTTCCTGGGAGTTGCTGCCTTCGTGTGGGCGAGTGGGTTTGATGGTGTCTGGTACGCGACCGGCTTCGCCGCCGGATATGTCTTCCTACTGCTGTTCATCGCCAGCCCGCTGCGCCGGTTCGGCGAGTATACGATTCCCGACTTCTGTCACGGTCGCTTTGACTCGCGCCGCCTGCGGCGCGCGGGCATCTTCTGGACCTTCGTCATCTCGTCTCTGTACATCATCGCGCAGATGGTCGGCGTCGGCACTCTCATGGAGGCCGTCACCGGCATCCCCTGGGTCTGGGGCATCGTCATCCTCGGCGGCGTGATCATCCTCTATGTCGCCCTCGGCGGCATGACAGGCGTCACGTTCGCCCAGATGATGCAGTTCTGGATCATGATCACCGCGATGCTGGTGCCGCTCGTCATTCTGCTGTCGCGCCATGGTTACGGGGAGGTGCTGACCTACGCCTACAACGACACCGCGCCGATCGTGGCGGAAGGGGCCCCAGCGGGCGCGATGACCATCGAGGGCGCGCCCGCGTTCTCGCCCGAGGAACGCCAGTCCTTCAGGAACCTGCGCCAGTGGGTCTCCCCCTTCAACAGGTTCGACCTGTGGAGCAGCGTCTCGCTCCTGGTCGCGCTCGTCTGCGGCACGGCCGGTCTGCCTCACATTCTGGCCAGGTTCTACACGAACCCCAACGCGGCCGCGGCGAGGTGGTCAACGGTCTGGGTGCTGGTCTTCATCGGGGTGTTCTACATCACCACGCCTATGTGGGGCGCTTGGGCGCGCGTGGTGCTCGGGCCGGAAGCTGTCATCGTGAACCAGGCGGGCGAGCCAAACCAGAACTCCATGATGCTGGTCACCAGCGCACAGGCCGGGGAGTGGGCCAAGGCCCTGGTTGCCGCCGGCGCCGTTGCCGCGCTGCTCTCGACGGTCTCCGGGCTGCTCATCGCTCTCAGCTCGGCCTTCGCGCATGACTTCTACGGCGAGATACTCCGGCCCGACGCGAGCGAGAGGCACAAGATCATCGCCGCCAAGATAGCTGTCGTCATCTGCGGCGCTCTGGCCATCGCCGCCGGTCTCGCCTTCCGCGACGCCAACATCGCCTGGATGGTCGGCCTCGCCTTCGCGGTTGCTGCCAGCACCTTCTTTCCCCTGCTGGTGTGCGGCATCTGGTGGCGGCGCATGACCGAGCAGGGCGCCTTTGCCGGCATAATGGTCGGCGGGATGATCTCAGCCGTGGTGGTCGTCGGGAAGCTGGTCGGCGCCTGGAGCATCGAGCAGCCGGCCATTATCAGCGTGCCGCTCGCCTTCCTCGCCATCTTCCTGGTGTCGAAGGCGACGGCGGGGCAATCGCCGGAGGTCTGGGCGAAGCTGGAGAACGCCTTCCACGCCCTCCACCGTCCGGGCAGCGAGGCCCGCCCGCAGCACAAGCCGAAAGAGGCAGCCGACGGCTGAGCCGCGTGCCACGGGATAGTCCCGGGGGACTCAGTAGCTCGCCGCCTGGCGGCGTTCGCCGCCGCGGGCGGGAGTGAGGCGCTTGTTGACGGCGCTCCCGGGCGTTACGTTCGGGACACTCAGCTCAAAGTCCTCCCAGCTTCCGAGGCCGATGACCTGCTCGGCGGTCACGGATAGATCCAGCTTGCCCTGGCGGGTGAGCTTGCCCTCCACGCATAGCACCGGGCTGGAGTAAATCGCCCGCCCGCAGCGCTGATACGCCTCCTCGAACACCGCGACATCCACCAGCCCGAACTCGTCCTCCAGGCTGATGAAGATGGCGGTCTTGCCGCTGCGCGTCGGCGGCCTGGCCCGCGCCACCACGATCCCCGCCACCCGCACCCGGTCGCCATCCTTGCACTTGTAAAGCCCCGTGCTCGGCGTTACGCCCATCTCCTTCATGCGCGAGCGCCAGAAGCTGAAGGCGTTCTTAGTCGTGCTCACCCCGAGGATATGCAGGTCCGCCGCGACATCCGACAACCGACCTCCGACCTCCGACCTACGACTAACGGCTAACAACCGAGGGTCCCGGCCGGGCGGGCGTTGCTCGCCACTCGCCACTCGCCACTCGCTACTCTGAGCTGTCCTCGGCATCGCGCCGAGCATCCACAGCAGCTCCTGGACGCTGCGCCCGGTGAAGTCGAACGCGCGCACCAGGATGAGATTCTCGACCACCGGCCTGGGCACTCGCGCCCGCTTGCAGAAATCCTCCAGAGACTGAAAGGGCCCATCGCGCTCGCGCGCCTCCAGGATTGAGTGCAGGCCCGCCTCGCTCAGGCCTCGCACCATCCCCAGGCCCAGCCGAATGTTGGCGGAGGTGGGACCATCACCTGTCTCCTGCCCACCGGGCGGGACGGACCTAGCCTGTAGTTCGCCGTTGCTGTCGTAGCTTTCGGTGTTGCCGTTTCCCCTTTGCCCCTTGCCCTTTGCCCATTGCCCGCCGTCAGGCTCGACCGTGCAGCGCCTCTCGCTGGCGTTCACGCAAGGCGGCAATAGCCCCACCCCCCAGCGCTTGGCCTCCTCGGCCACGGTGCGCGGCGGGTAGAAGCCCATCGGCTGGCTGGAGAGTATGCCGGCCAGAAACTCAGCCGGATAGTGCGCCTTCAGATACGCGGTCTGATAGGAGACTTTGCCGAAGCACGCCGCATGCGCCTTGTTGAAGCCGTAGGCGGCGAAGCCTCGGATCATCCCGAAGATCTCCTCGGCCACCTCCCGCTGCACGCCCTTGCGCTCGGCGCCCTCCAGGAACTGATCGTGCAGCTCCTCCAGCGTCTCGTCGGGAGCATCGTGAGTCATCATCCGCCGCAGCACATCCGCCTGCCCCAGCGAGAAACCAGCGATGGCCTGCGCGATGCGCAGCACCTGCTCCTGATAGACGACCACCCCGTAGGTGCGCTCCAGGATGGGCCGTAGCGCCGGGTGAGCGTAGACGACCGGCTCCAGGCCGTGCTTGCGCCTGATGTAAGGGGTGATCATATCCGCCTGCACCGGCCCGGGGCGGAAGAGGGAGATGTTGGCGATGATCTCCTCGAACTCGTGCGGCTGCGTGCGGCCCAGCAGGTTCCGCTGGCCGGGACTCTCGAGCTGGAAGAGCCCGACGGTCTTCGTCGAGCGCAGCAGCCGGTACGCCGCCTCATCGTCCAGGGGCAGCCGGTCCAGGTCAGGGCGCTCGCCGGTACGCTGCTCGATGTGATCCAGGCAGTCATCAATGGCCGTGTGAATCCGCAGCCCCAGGATGTCCATCTTCACCAGCCCCAGCGCCTCCACGTCATCCTTGTCGAACTGCGCGATGACGATGCCCTTGTTGGCAAGCTCCAGCGGGACCATCTCGGTGAGCGGGCGCGCGCCGATGAGCAGCCCGCCCACGTGCACGCTCAGGTGGCGCGGGAAGCCACTGATCTCCTCGCACAGCTCGATGAGCAGCCGCTTGTCGGAGAGGTCCAGGTCGGCGTCGCGCACCTCGGGGAACTTCTGCGCCGCCTCATCTATCTCAGAGGCGTGGATATGCGGGAAGACCTCGGCCAGCTTGCCCAGCTCCTCCTCGGGGAAGTTGAGGGCCTTGCCGACCTCGCGGACGGCCGACCGCGCGCGGTAGGTGTTGACAGTGCAGACGGCCGCCACCCGCTCGGCTCCGTACTTGTCGTAGATGTACGCGGTGACCTCGTCGCGCCGCCGCGCGCAGAAGTCCACGTCAATGTCGGGCATATTGCGCCGCTCGGGGTTGAGGAAGCGCTCGAAGAGCAGGTCGTGCGCGATGGGGTCCACCGAGGTGATGCCCAGCACGTAGCTCACGATGCAATCGCCCGCCGAGCCGCGCCCTGAGCACGGGATCGAGCGGCTGCGCGCGAAGCGCACGATGTCCCAGACGATGAGAAAGTAATCGCACAGGCCCTTATCCTCGATGACCGTCAGCTCGTGCTCCAGGCGCTCGCGCACCTCGCCCTCGACCTTGCCGTAGAGCCGCCGCGCGCCGAGATAGCACAGCCGCCTCAGATACTCCCTTGTCGTCTCGCCCTTCTCAGGAACCGGATACTCCGCACGAGCCCTCAAGAAGCCGTCCGTAGGTCGGGCTTTCCAGCCCGACTCGCCGTTGCCGTCAGGAGAGGCCGGCTTGTCCACCGTAGCTTCAGCGAAGGTGGGACCACTGTGCGGCCTGCCGTTCGCCGTTGCCGTCGTCGCCGTCGTTTGCTGTTCCCCTTTGCCCTTTGCCCCTTGCCCTTTGCCCGCCGTCAGCTCCTCCAGGTCAAACTCCGGGAAGTGAAAGCTCTCCAGGTCCAGCTCCCAGGCGCACCGCTCGGCGATTGCCTCGGTCGCGGCCACCGCCTCGGGCTGATCCGCGAACAGCTCGGCCATCTCCTGCGGGCTCTTCAGGTAATACTCGGCATTGAGCTTGCGGTCAGGATGGGGCTCATCCACGCTCTGCAAGTTCTTGATGCAGACCATCACATCCTGAAGGCGGTAGGAGGATTCTTCTACGTAGTGAACATTGTTGGTGGCGACGGTTTGCAGATCGAGCCGCGCGGCCAGGTCCGCCAGGCGGTAACGCATCCTCCGATGCGGTCGCGGCAGCAGGTGATTGTGCAACTCGATGAAGAAGTTCTCCGGCCCGAACAGCTCCCGGTAGTACTGCGCGACCTCGTGGGCCTCTTTGTAGCGCATCTCCGCCAGCAGCCGTGGTATCTCGCCCCGCTCCTGGCATCCGGACAGGGCGATCAGGTGCGAGCTATGCCGACGCAGATTCTCCTGGCTGAGCAGCGGGCGCTTGCGATCCACCTCGGCGTATTTCTCGGAGAACGCGCTCTCCCGCCGCGTCTCACCCAGCCTCGCCGCCGTCACCAGCCGGCACAGGTTCGAGTATCCCTCATTATCCTGGGCCAGCAACACGAGGTGCGATGCCCGCTCCACCTCCGCCCCCGTCGTTTCTGCCGTTTCTGTCGTCGCTGCCGTTAGCCGTTCCCTATTGCCGATTGCCCATTGCCCATTCCCCGCCGTTACGGTGAACTCCACCCCTATGATGGGCTTTATGCCGGCCTCCTGCGCCGCCTGGAAGAACCTGACCGCGCCGGCCAGGCTGTCGTGGTCGGTGAGCGCCACGGCCTCCATCCCCGCTGCCTTAGCCGCCTGAACCAGCTCACGGAGGGGCGCTGCGCCATCCAGCAGCGAGAAGTTGCTATGCACGTGCAGGTGGGTGAACCGCATCCCTCTCATACCACAGTTGTCCTGATGTCATAGTAGGACAGGTGCCCTCACCTGTCTGCCGTTGTCGTTGCCGTTTGTCGTTCCCTATTCCCCATCTCCCATTCCCCATCCCCTGCCGTTAGTCGTAGACCTTGTGGACGTACCAGCTATCCGTGCTCTCGTGCCAGCACAGATCGAAGCACATCCCACAATCCGTCAGCGCCCGCACGAAATGCCGCTCGCCTTCGCCCTCCCACCACCTGCCCATCAGCCGCCACGTGCCGCCCACCTCAACCACCTTGAAGGTCTGCTCGCACCACACGAACAGCCGCGGATAGCGCCCTTCTGCTAGGTGCTTGACAGCAATCGGCTCGTCAATTGTCTTTGTCATCGCCACCATCGCTACCTATGATTATATCGAACGATTGTTCGATTGTCAAGGCAAAAAAAGAGCTCCTCACACATCACCTTGTCGCCGCGCGACGGGCTCTCCATCCTATCAAGGCTTACCTCGCAATCCTCACCATCGCGAGCGCCTCCGACTGCCCGCCGTCCTGGTCAGCCGCTTTGACTCTGACCAGGTAGATGCCCGAGGGCACCGCGAGGCCCTTCGCGCTGCGGCCATCCCAGATGAGCGTGTTGCTGCCCGCCGACATGGCCCGGTCACTGACCAGCAGCTTAACCGGCCGGCCAGCGATGTTGAGCACCTCGGCGGTCACCGCCCCCTCAGCCGACAGCGTGAAGGTCACCTGCGCACCCGTGCCCGCCGGACAGCAGCTCAGAGCGCCTACCTGCGCCGAACTCGCCCCGGCGCCATCCACGATCGGCCCTCGCATCCGGTGCCAGGTCGGCTCGCCGACGGCGTCCTTGTCCCCGTCGCTGGCCGCGAAGTAGTAGCGATACCGCCCCGCCGCGCCTGGCTGCACTTGGATGGAGTACTCGGCAACCTCGAACTCCACCGCTTCCGTGCTCATCTCGTACGGGCTGGCACCGACCTCGACATACTGCGAACCGTCCCACTTGAGCAGGTGCAGGCGCACGTAGTCCGGCTCAGCGCCCTCCGGGTCGCGGTACTGCACCTTGAAGGTGAAAGTATCGCCCGCGCCGCCCTGATTGGGATGCAGCCCGTCCGGCGGACTGTCGCCGCGGAACTCCGGGCCGGGGGCCCACATCAGCTTCGGCGGGATGTTGAAGATCCACAGCAGGCTCCGCCGCCACCAGGTCGGCACACCGCAGGCATCCTGCGAGTCGTAGCCCTCCGGCGCCTCCTCCCGGGCCGAGAACCAGCACACGTACCGGCCCTCGGTCGTCAGCGCGCGTGAGTAAGCGTACACGGCCCCGTTCGCGTAGTCGGTGCCCCCGGCGGTCATATCGAACGGACTGCCCTCTATCTCCTGGTCCTCGAAGTCGGGCTTGGCCGACTTGAGAGTGCGCCGCGCGATGTGCACCCGGACATATTCGGGCGCATCGCCCTCCCGGTCAAGGTACTTGACCTTCCAGGTGAAGTCGGTGCCGGGCAGCTTCCGTCCCTGCGGGTCCACGGGGTCCGTTTCCCACTCGCCGTATCCGGCCCACTCCAGGCGCGGCGGACGGTTCGCCACGATGGGTCCGGTCTGCTCCTGCGTCGGCTCGCCGGTGGCGTTGTGTGTGCCATCCGAGGCCGTGAAGCGGTAGCCGTAAGTCCCCTTGCAGAGCCGCCGCTTGAACCAGAAGGTCCGTCCCGTGCCCGGGTTGCCCATCCCGGGGTGCATATCGTACGGGCTTCCCACCACCTCAGTCCCATGGCGGAACAGGTGCAGCCGCACGTAGCTCGGCGCCGCACCGGCGTAGTTGACCTTGAAGGTGTACCACGCGTTGTGGCCTCCGCGGTCCGGGTCCACGCCATCGGCGGCGTAGGGGCCTACCCCCAGCCAGGATAGCACCGGCCCCGCGACGTCCTCCAGGTGCAGATAGGCGAATGGCTTCACCGCGTCCGCGTCGTACAGTTGAGCGTGCTGGCCGGAATTGAAGGTCGTGGCCCTGGGTGCCGCGTAGCCGTAGATCTCCTCGGCCGTTAGCCACCCGTCGCCGTCAGCATCTCCTGGCCCGGCCATGCCCTCCAGCAGGTAGTAGACGAGGACATCATGCTCCAGGAGGTGCGACTCGGCGCAGGTCTCGTCGTCATCGGCGGCGGTGATGACGACGCCGTAGCCGTTGTCGTCGAGGTCCTTGAGCCGCCTCGCAGCCTTGGCGGCCATCGCCCGCCGCAGCTCATCAGCGAAGCCGCCGCGGCGCGTGCCGGGAGGATCGCCCTGGCCGAGCCCCTTGGTTGCGAGCGTGCCCTTGATGAACCCGCCCGAGTAGCACGAGCACAGGACCACCATCACCTTCTCGGTGGGCAGCGTGGCGATCCACTCGCCCAGCTCGTCGTCGCGGATGTTGTTGGCCAGGTCAGTCTCGCAGAGGTACTCGTCATAGCCGCCGTCCTCGTCCAGGGGGGCCACGTCGGGCCCGCTGGTGCCGTGCCCGCTGAACAAGAAAAGGCACAGGTCGTCACCGTCGGCCTGGGTGGCCATCCGCTGGAGCGCGGCCCAGATGTTGGCCGCGGTCGCCTGGCGGTTGAGCAGCAGTTGGATGTTGGCGTCCTGCCAGTTGCTGCCCGCCACGAGCGCGTCGGCGAACCCCGTGGCGTCCGCGTCGCAGTAACTCAGGTCGTTCCACGTGCCGACGTAGTCGGATATCCCCACGAGCACGGCCCGGCAGGTGGTCACGCCGTCGCCAGGAGGGGCGGGCACCGCGGTCATGGTGAAGTTCGCCGTGGTATCGCCCGGCACGGTCACCTCGCGCGAGAGCGGCGAGCAGACGTATCCATGCAGGTGAGCGGTGACCCGGTACGTCCCGTCGGGCACCAGGCAAGCGTAGCTCCCGCTGGCATCGGTTGCCGCCACGCCAACAGGCTCATCATAGGCCTTGTTGGCGTCCACGACCCAGATGCCCACGTTCTCGAGCGGGTTGAGGCCGTCAGTAACCTGCCCGTGCACAGTCTCGACGGTGGTTATTGCGACGTTGTAGCTCCCGACGTATCGGCTATCGTAGGAGTGCACGCCGAGGTAGTAGGTTCCGGCCGCGCCGAAGGAGTAGACGAGCTTCGAGTAGTACCCGATGCCGCCATCGTCGTCTTCGGCTAGCTGGGTGGTGCCATCGGTGTCGTAGAGATGGACCACCGTGTCCTCGACATCGTCGGACCCGGCGGCCGAGGTCTCGATGACGTACGTGGTGCCGACGGCCGCCTCGAACTTGACGTAGTCCACGTCGGAAGCTGGACTGATGGTATGCGTCTGCGGGGTGCCGTCGGTGGCGATGGTCGTGGCCTGGGCGGGCGTGTCATCGGGCTCGTAGCTGTCCGCCGCCGCTTTGACGGAGCCCCCAGGCAGCGCCACCACCGCACCCTTGGCCCGCCAGTTGGCCCCCCACGGCGCGGTCGCTGCCTCGGCGGGCCCCCACGCCACGCCGCAGCACAATGCCATCAGCAGCGCCAGCGAGAGCGGCGCAAGGCTGGCTGACCCTTGTCCGGTCACGCGCATATCATCACACTCCGTTCCGCGAGCCTGTTCGGTCCGTCAGGACCGGCGGCTCACGGTATCTCATCGGCGGCACGCGCCGTGACTTGAGTATACCCCACGCCTCAGCGTTCTGTCACTGCTCCACCAGGCCAACGCTCGCGAAGACACGTCGAGCCAACCAACCGCAATTGACGCCTCGCGTCGGCCCATGGTTCCGCTCAGAGGGGTGCAGAACTGCCAAGCGACTCCGACGACAGAGGGCACAGCGGGGATGCCGCCGTCGCGTGAACGAGCAGCCTGCTCGGGGAGGAGACCTCTCTCCCTACTCGCCGCGGCCGTCCCACCAGTACGTGCGGAACTCCTCGAAGGCCGAGCACAGCGCGTCCACGTTCTCGGGGGGCGTGGGCGGGTAAATGCCACACACCATCGTCAGCCCGCCCTGCGCGGAGCCGAGCTTGCGGACCTCCTCCTCGATGAGGTCGCGAATCTCGCCCGGCGTGCCGAAGGGCACGACGCTCTGGCGGTCCACGTCCAGATCAATGCAGACCCGGCCCTTCAGCTCGGAGACTAGGTTGTCAATACCGTGCAGCAGGTCCTGAGGGTTCATAATGGTCACGCCGCAATCCAATATCTCGTCCATTATGTCCAGCACGTAGCCGTCGCTGTGCAGATAGACGTGCGTGCCGGCCTCGCGACAGGGCCCCATCAG
>CBFDBV010000062.1:0-14862 GCA_965603135.1 uncultured bacterium | reverse complement strand
GCGTCGGTGGCGACGGTGCTGCCCAGCAGCGCCGAGGCCTCGGTCGGGTCGGGCGGATAGAAGAGATCCCCGGGTAGAATCTCCGTCAGGGCATCAACCGGAATGCCCGAAGGGCAGTAGGCCAAGTGAGCGTCGGCATCGAGGTAGATGACGTACTGCTCGCCGAAGCGTTCGAGGCGCAGCTCTTCGAGATCCCGCGGAGCCGGACGCCGCATCTGCTCCATCGCAAGGACCGTGCCGCCGTGGACCGCGACGCGGGCGCCGGTTATGCCGGTGCCCGCTCCCGAGACCGTCACAGGCTCACCTGTCGCCGTTGCCTGGCGTAGAACCTCCGCCACCTCGTCCTCGGTCTCGGCGTACACGACGCGCTTGACGCCGGAGGCCTGGAATGTGCCGCTCTCATCGGTGATGAACTGCTCGATGGTCTCGGGTGCGGTCGTCTCTCTCATGCCGACGCCTCCGGGGTTTGCATTTCCCCGCGCCGCAGGGAGGCACCTTGCCGCGCGGCTCGCCGGTCGGAGCTACGTAGGAAGGAAGGGAACTGCACCGAGGAGAACAAGACCGACGCACATCGAGACCCGTAAGGAGCGGCAACACCGATGAGCTACCAACGCGGTTGGCAGGCGCTCAATCTGCAAATGCCCGATCAGATCCCGCATACCGAGTACCTCTCGCACCCGGGCTGGGTGAAGCGGCTGACCGGCATTGACCCGCGCGAGGAAGGACGAGCGGGAGACGCCTTCTGGATGGCGGCGCGGGCCTGGGACTATGACTTCCTGTGGTTCAACATGGCCCCGCCCAATGAGCCGCGCCTGACACACATGGGGACGGCCACGTGGAGTGAGGACTACGAGCTGACCGACAACCGCGTCTGCCCCTTCGAGGATGAGGAGGCGGTGCTGAGCTTCGACCCGGTCGCTGAGATAGGCATCCTGCCGCATGAGGAGTTGGTGGAGCACTACTCGAGGACCTGGCGCGCGCGGCAGGAGGCGTTCCCGACGTGCGTCATCCCCGGCGGATACTACAATACTGTCTTCATGTGGGCGATCAAGACTTTCGGCTGGGAGCTGTTCCTGACCGCCGCCGGGCTGGACGAGGAGCGCTTCGATGACGTGCTGGAGGGCTTCTTTCAGATCTCTCTGGCTCAGTTCCGCGCGCAGGCCGAGTGTGGCTGCAAGGTCTTCATCTGCCACGATGACATCGTGTGGACCGAGGGGGCGATCTTTGCGCCGGAATGGTACCGCGAGCACGTCTTCCCGCGCTTCAAGGAGCTTTGGGCGCCGCTCAAGGAGCGCGGGATCATTCTGCTGTTCTGCTCGGACGGCGACTTCACGGAGTTCGTGGACGACCTGGTCGAGTGCGGCGCGGACGGCTTCATCTTCGAGCCGATGACCAGCCTGGACTACATCGTCGAGAACTACGGGCAGAGCAAGGTCATCATCGGCAACATGGACTGCCGGATACTGATGTTCGGCACGCGCGATGAGGTCTGGGCCGAGGTCGAGCGCTGTGCCAACCTGGGCCGGGATTGCCCTGGCTACTTCTTTGCGGTGGGCAATCACATCCCGTGGAACATCCCCATCGAGAGCATCGAAGTCTACGCCGAGGCCATCAAGGTCCTCGGCAAGCGCAGATAGGGGGCGGTTCCCGGTGGCGGACTACGAACTCTGCGATCACGCGCGCGTGCCGGACCTCGTGGCTCAGTTCGTGGAGTTGAGCAACGTGGGTTTCGCCGAGTACGAGGGGGGGGTGCAGTTCGATGAGGACTGGTCCGCGTGGTATCTTCAGCGTCCGGGCACCGACCCGAGGCTCTGCCAGGCGGCGCTGTCCGGGGAGCAGATGGTCTCGAACGTCCTGGTGGCCGTGCAGCCGCTTCAGATAGGCGGGGACCTGCTGACCTGCGGCATCATTGACAGCGTGACGACCCGCCCTGACCATCGCCGGCGCGGATTGGCGCGCGCGCTGATGGAGCGGGCGCACGAGGCGATGCAGCAGGTCACCGGCGGGAGGTGTGGTGGCGGGCGCAGCGGCTGCGAAGCAGACGCCGTGGATGCGGCCGTCCTGTACACCGACCCGGCCGGCCATCCGTACCAGTTCTACCAGCGGCTCGGGTACGAGACCCGGGCCCAGGCGTCACTGGTCACCGGGCCGAGGCCGCAGGTTGACCAGGAGCCGCTTGAGCCCGCTCCGCCCGAGGACGCTGGCCAGCCCCTCTTCGACCTGCTCAACGAGTTCTTCTCCGAGCACGAGGGTTACTCCCCGATGGACTCTCGTCTGTGGCGTTGGCACAAGTGCGAGCGCGTGGCGGCGAATCCGGTTACCGTGGTCGTCGAGGAAACCGGCGGCGTGCCTGTGGCGACCGCTACCTTCGCCGAGGCGGAGCTACTGCTGGCGGGCGAGCGGCCCCCGGTCTCGATTGCGTATGACGTGGTCGCGAAGGAGCTGTCGGCTGACAGGCTGGCGCGGCTGTTGGCTGCTGCGCCCCGCGAGCAGGTGGCGATGATACTCGACGGGGACTCCGCGGAGCACCGGCTTGCTGTGGAGGTGGGCCTGGAGTCGAGGGTGGGCGAGGTCTCGATGATACTCCCGTTCAGCGAACGAGCGCGCGCGGCGCTGACCCGCGAGCGCGTAGGTCGGGCTTCCAGCCCGACGCCGTGGTATCCGATGATCGAGTCAATCATCGGCGTCTAGAGACGAGCCGCCTGCGAGGTACTCCGCGAGCTTGATCGGCTCTCCGCCGCGCGCGGAGGAGACGTCCGCGGCCAGGACCGCCGCCAGGGACTTGACGCCGTCCGCGTAGGGGGATCGCATCCCGCTCGGGTTGCCGGAGATGACAGCATCCACGAAGACCCGCATCTCCTCCGCGTATGAGTCCCGCTCCGGGCACTCCACCTCCTGCTCGGCCCACCTCAGCTCCGGGCCGCTGAGTTCCATGATGTCCTCGTCGGCGATGATCGCCAGGTTGCTACGGCCGCCACGGGTCAAGGCGGTGGAGGTGGTCACGTTCGCCACGGCGCCGCACTCGAACTCGTAGTTGACGCAGTGGGAGAGCGGGATGTCCAGGTCCCGCGTGCTGTCGGGCCGTTCCACTACGAAGGCCGCGATGGTCTCGATCTCGCCGATGAGGTAGCGAAGCAGGTCCACCACGTGGATGGTGTTCTCGACGAAGGCGCCGCCCGATTCGGCGCGGCGCATCCACCAGGCCGCCTTAGCTCCGCTGCCGTGCAGGCGCTGAGCCAGGGCCTGCACGACGCGCCGCCCCGTCAGGATCTCCCGGGCGGCCTCGGCGGCGCCCGAGTAGCGCAGGTTGAAGGCGACCCCGGCGATGACGCCCGCGCGCTCGACCGCGGCCGCGATCTCCCTGGCCTTCGCGATGCTGATGGTCGGTGGCTTCTCGACGATAAAGGGCAGGCCGCGCTCGGCGGCGATGATCTCGGCGTCGGTATGACGGTGAGGCGGAACGAAGATGCAGAGCGCGTCGAGGTCCTCGGCGAGCAGTTCGTGATGGTCGGTGAAGGTGCGCTCGACGCCGTGCTCCTCGGCCCGGGCACGCAGCACCTCTTCGTCCGGGTCGCAGAAGGCCGTCAGCCGAACGCGGTCATCCGCGGCCAGGTTCGGCAGATGCCTCATGCGTGCTATCTCGCCCACGCCGATTACGCCGATAGCTAGCTGATCCAACGCTGTTGCCTCCGATTGTGCAGCCTTGTTCACTGCGCGCCGCGCACCTGGAGCAGCCGGACGCAGTGCGGCACGGTCGTGACCGTCAAGCCTTGCGCGAGGTTCGCAGCCGCGCTCAGTTCCTCCTCCGTGACCAGGTCAGAGATTTGACAGGCGGCGTCGGCGGGCAGGCCCAGGACTGTCGGAGCGCAGCGGATGGTGGCCTGCGCGGGTTCGTCATCGGTGCTGAGCAGAGCGATGATGCTGAGGTCGGGGTATGCGTAGACGAACAGGTTCTCCCCGCCCTCGACCTCAAGCTGCCTCGCCTCGGCCTCTCGGTTGGCGGCCCAGTAGATGGCCGCGCGCAGCAGGCGATAGAAAGCGTAGTCCCGCGAGTAGCCGCACACGTGGACCGCGCGGCCCTCTCCGGCCTGGCGGAAGGTGACGCCGGGCGAGAAGCCGCCCTCTTCCCCCTCAAGTGCGTAGGCGACTGTAACGTCCTCGCTGATGGTTGCGACCCGCACCGTGCCGACCATCCCCGGAATGTGCAGCTCGGCCGCTTCCCAGCGGAGCGCTTGCGCTCCGCGCCCGGCTGTCGCCACCAGGGATAGCCCGTCCTCGTCAGCCGCTGCTCCAAGGGCCTCGGCGGCCAGCTCCTCGGGGCCGATGGGCTGCGCCTCGTAGCCCTCGGTGCCCTCGGCAGTTACCCCGAAGACCTCGGCGAGGGCCCAGCGCGGCTCGGGGAGGTCCGTGTGCGAGGGCGCCTGAAGCCCGACCAGCCCGCCCCCGGCGCGCACGAAATCGCTGATAGCACCGGCCAGGCGCTCGTCTTCCCAGACGTACCCGCCGCTCCAGGCCGTGTTCGGCATACCGTAGAGGAACAACGCGTCCGCGTCGTCCGGGATGCCGTCCGCAACGACCTCGCGGAAGCTGATGAAGTGCACGCGCAGGGGCAGGTCGGTCAGGTTCCACAGAATCGGGTCACCCCAGGACCGCCAGGAGTACTGTTTCCCCCAGGAGTGCACGACGTAGAGATCGAGATCGCTCTCGTAGGCCCGGTGGCCGCTGAGGTGTCGCGCGATCAGCCGGAACTCATCGTTGATCTGGGCCAGCTTCTCGACGAGGTCCTCGCGGACCGCCTCGTCGGAGAGGTCGGTGACCTTCGGGAACGGCATCCAGTAGATCCCCTGCGGCGGAGACATAAGGAGGCCGCGCTTGGAGCGGTCCCATCTCTCCGCGTAGATGCGGGCGGCGTGGATGCGTGCAATGACGTGGCCGTGGAGCCATTCGACGCGCATCCGGCGGTAGACGTCGCCGGGGAAGTCCACCAGCGCGCGGGCGGTGACGGGGTCCCCGGCCGGCTTGTCCACCTCGTCAACGCTCCCGGCAGTCAGACTACCCAGGAAGGGCTCGATGCCCACGTGACAGTCGCCCCAGTACAGCCACGTGCGCATGCCGCGGTCGTGGCAGACCTTCGTCGCCCGCTGCATCCATGTCTTGATGCCCTCCTGCACCCAGCCCATCCAGGCGAAGTACTCGGGCCTGGGCGGGACGTTGAGCGTCTTGGGCGGCATCACCAGCCAGCGGGGGTCGAAGGGAAGGCCGGTCGCAGCGGTAAAGGCTTGCTGGTTCTCGGGCCGCGCGGCCGTTGTGTATGACTCCCAGTCGGTGGCGTGCTGAGGGGTCAAGCCGGGCCACGCGTACGCGAGGTCGTCGTACCAGTAGGTCTCCAGCACCCCCTCGAGCGGCGCGATCAGCTCGTCCAGCTTGGTGAGACCGTGCCGAGCGAACGGCTCATAGAGCGGATCGCCGATGTGACCGGTCTGAATCATGAAGTAGACGCGGTAGGAGTGCCCGGCCTCGGCGCCGGTGACCGTGAGTTGCCGCGTCTCTGCGTCGTACTCCCATCGCTCCGGCGCCAACTCCTCGCCGCTGGCGTTATCGAGGACCAGCCAGTGATCCTTCGGCGCGAAGTGTGTGCTGACGCTCAGGCCGCCCCAGGTAGGTGTGACCAGCTTCAGGCTGACCGTGTCATCCTCGGCAGGCGGGGTGTCCATCAGCCAATAGCCGAACTGCAAATGATCGGGGCTCTCCTTCTCGGCGGCGTGGATGGGCACGCCGGACAGCATTGCCGTGTGGTAGCCGGCCTCCTGCCAGGCTTTCATGCCCTCGGGCGTGGCGCTGCGGCTGGATGTGACGAGTTCGTTCGCGCCCAGGCGCTCGGCCCAGGGGAAGGCGTCCTTCGCTGCCTCATTGGCGTCCCAGCTCATCGTGACGCGTAGGCGGTCATCGCGGTCGCCCTCCCGCACATGCGATCGGATGCGCGTTCGGTACCCGGCCTCACCGGACCCCAGCGCCGCAGCGGCCCACTCGGCGGAGCCGAGATAGCTGGCCGCAGAGTCGAAGCTGCGCGCCTCCATCATCCGCTCGGCGGCCTTCAGGTGACGTCGCGCTATCTCGGCCTGGGGAGGGGCGGCATCGCCCGCCTGCTCAAGGAGGGCACGGCAGGCCGCAGTGCGCGCCTTGAGTTCGGACAAGGCCGCACCGGCGAAGGAGACCGGGCGCTCTACTGATGAGACCACCTTGCCCTCGGCGTCCAGGAAAGCCACGGTCAGGCGCGCGGGGCCCGCGCCGAGCTGCTCGGCGTCAAACAGCGGCTCAGCGGCCCGTGCGACTGGGATCTCCGCCGCGAACGCTTGCTCGCCCCCGGCAGTGGTGACCATCACTCTCGCCGTGGCGACGTAGGCGGGCAGGGGCACATCGGCGAGATTGAGCTGCACCTGCTCGCCGGGAAGGTAGGCGCGCTGCGTGAGCAGGGGCTGGAAGCTGCGCACCGTGTTCGAGACCCGTATCTCATCCATGGCGCCGACCAGGAACCTCGTCCAGCCGTCGTGAGCGCCGAACACACTGCCGCCGCTCTTCTGGTAATCGCCCTCGTCCGCGTGCGACGCCCTGGCGACCTCGACGCCGTTAAGGTAGATGCGAACCACACGGTCCGCATCGTGCGTGAGGGCCAGGTGCTGCCACTGGCGCGGGCGCCAGGGGATTGCACTCATGGCGAACCAGCGGATCGGGAAGGACGCGGCGCGGTAGCCGAAGTTGGCGGTGCCGCGGCTGAAGTGCGCGCTCAGGTAGAACCTGGTGCCGATGGAGAAGATGCTGCCCTCACCTCCGTCGGGCCGAACCCAGGCCTCCACGGTGAACGGCTGCGCGTTGCCGAGGCTCAGCGCCTCGTTGGCGCTCAGCTTCAGGCACTCCTTGGGCCCCCGCAGGCGCACGCCGCCGCCGAACACGCCCTCGATGTGTCCCGCGCCTTCTGCGAAGGTGGCGGTGATGTCGGCCTGCGCAGCGTTCGCCTGCTGGTCGGCACCTTCATCCAGGTGGAAGAGGGCGATGGTGTGCTCGTCCGGATCGTAGGGAATGAACCACGTTTCGCCCGCAAACACCGGTGCGAGGCACAGCCAACTCATCACCAGCACTAGGGCCCTCATCTGTGCGACCTCCTGGAAGCACACTGATCGGCCTACTTCAGCCTAGTTCGCCGACCCTGCGCTGCAACCTTCGGGCGACTGCAAGGCGATGGGCCGGAGGAGATTCTCGGCCACGAAGCGAAGCACTCCCCAATGCGGGGCGAACCCAACCGCCGTCGAGCAAAGCAAAGGAGCGTCGGTGACATGGCTGTTGACAGCACCCTCGAGTACGCGGTGGTGGAGTTGAGCGATGGCAGCGAGCTGAGGACGCCGTACTGGCGCCTTGACAGCGGACAGGGCGGCGAGACCTTCCTGGTCATCGCCGCCCAGCACGGCAACGAAGTGCAAGGCTGCGAGGTGATCCGCCGCTTCAAGCAGGTGTGCGAGAAAGAGTTGCAGGGCGGTACGGTGTACCTGGTGCCCTTCGCGAACCTGCCGGCCATCCGGCATCGCCGTTCGCACATCAGCCTTGGGCCGGAGCAGCCCTACGGCGACGACGAGGGGCACAATATGAATCGAACCTGGCCCGGCAAAGCCGACGGCAATGACACCGAGCGGCTGGCGCACTCCCTGCACGAGGCAGTTGTGCAGCACTGCACGCGCTGCCTCGACTTGCACAGTTGGTCGCGGTTCACTGCGACCTGCACGCTCGCGCGTCTCGACGAGGGGCCCTCCGAGCAGATGGCGGAGGCGTCGGCGATCCGCTTCATTCAGTGGCGTCCGGCGCCGGCGGACGGCCCGGTCACGCCGACCACCATCGGGGGGATGTTCAACGACAGCGGGCGCGGCGCCATCACCATCGAGCTGGCTCCGCAGTGGGTGATCCGCGACAAGGAGGTCACCGCCGGCCTGAGGGCTGCCATGAATGTGGCGAAGATCCTGGGCATGATTGATGGCGAGCTGGAGCTGCTCGACGGGCCAGCGGTGGCCTTCACGCGCGAGGAGCTTGAAGAGAGAATGCACGAGGTCAAGGCTCCGTGCAGTGGGATGTTCGTCGAGGCGGGGCTGGCGACCTCAGACCATGTGGAGGAGGGGCAGAAGCTCGGGCACATCATCCGTGACGAGAACCTGGAGACGGTCGAGATCCTCGCGCCCGCGACAGGATACCTGTGGAACTACGGGTGCTTCAGGGAGCACTGCGATGTCGCGCTGCCCCCGCAGCACCCGTACGCGAGCGACGGAGATATGCTGGCGTCGGTGATGAGTGCCTGAGCCTGGAGGGTGGACTCACCCGCTGACGACGAAGTCACGCAGGCGCGCCAGCGTGGCCTCATCAAGCTCGGCGCGAGCCACCAGGTGCTCAGGTTCGTACTCGCTGTCAATGACCCGGCCGCGCTCGTGGCAGAGCTGCATCAGCTCCATGCGGTCGTAGGGGATGTGCAGGGTGACGGGGATCAGGTGGGCGAAGAGCAGGTCGGCCATGCGCCGCCGGAGATCGTCCAGCCCCTGGCCGGTCAGCGCCGAGATGAGCATCGTGTTGGGGATGCGCCGGCTGAGCCGTTGCGCGTGCTTGGGGCTCGGGAGCAGGTCGGCCTTATTGAGCGCGACCAGCGTGGGAACCTCGGCCGCCCCCAGGTCGCCTATCACCGCTTGGGGGGCCCGGTACTGCGCGAAGGCGCTCGGCTCGGAGACGTCCACGACGTGAATGAGCAGATCGGCGGCTGTGACCTCCTCCAGCGTGGAACGGAAGGCCGCCACGAGATGGTGGGGCAGGTCCTGGATGAAGCCGACCGTGTCGGTGACCAGGCATTCGCGCCCCTCGTCAAGCTCCACCCGGCGCGTGGTCGGGTCCAGGGTCTCGAACAGGCGCTCGTGCGTGCTGACCTCCTGTGAGCCGACGAGGCCATTGAGCAGCGTGGACTTGCCGGCGTTCGTGTAGCCGACCAGACCGACCGTGGGCAGGCCCGATTCCGTGCGCGAGCTGCGCTCCACCTGGCGGCGGGTCCGAAGGTCGTTGATGCGTGCCTCGAGGCGCTGGATCTGCCGGCGGATGCGCCTTCGCTCGACCTCCAGGTCCGTCTCACCGGGCCCGCGGATGCCGATGCCGCCCCGACGGCCGCCCCCGATGCGGTCCAGCATCGTGCCGCGCCCGACCAGTCGCGGCAGCGTGTAGGTCAACTGGGCGAGTTCGACCTGAAGCTTGCCCTCGGCCGAGCGGGCATGCTGGGCGAAGATGTCCAGGATCAGCTCGGCGCGGTCGAGCACCTTACAGTCCACGGCATCCACGATGTTGCGGTGCTGAATGGGGGAGAGTTCGTCGTTGAAGATGACCAGGTCCGCGCCCATCGCTAGGACTTCCGCTTGCAGGGCCTTCAGCTTGCCCTTGCCGATGAACGTGGCACGATCGGGGCGCCTGCGCGACTGGACGATCAGGCTCACCACCGAGGCCCCAGCGGTCTTGGTCAGTTCGATGAGCTCGCGCATAGACCGCCGGGCCGCTCCCTCCAGGGCCTCGATGCCCACCAGGATGGCGCGCTCCGGTTCCGCGCTCGGCGCTTCCCTGTTCTCCAACTCCGGTGTTCTCAAGCGCGTTCACCTGCCAAACGGCGGATGCTGGATGCTGGAGCCTGGAAGCTGGATCGTCAGGTGTGGTTATGTCTCCTCCGGGCGTCGTGCAGGTCGCCCTTGTCGCTCGCGCTCACCGGGGTCTCGCCCGCCGCCCGTGTCGTTCGCCGTTTCTAGCCTCCAGCTTCGAGCATCGAGCCTCCGCCGTTGCGCATGTTCTCGATGGCCTGCTCGATCAACCCCAGCTTGTCGTCGCCCTGGATGGTCAGGGACATCCGGATGAAGCCCTCGCCGCAGGGGCCGTAGATACCGCCAGGGATCGTGAGCACCTGGCAGTCCCTCAGCAGCTTGGTCGCGAATGACTCGCTGGTCTCGCCGGGCGGGACGGGCACCCAGACGTAGAAGGCTGCCTTCGGCGGCTCCAGGTCCCATCCCAGGCTGTTGAGGCCCTCTATGAGAGCATCGCGGCGGCGCTGATACTCCGCGCGCAACTCCTCCACCCAGGCCTCGTAGTTGCTGAGCCCGGCAATCGCCGCGCGCTGGATGGCCATGAAGGTCCCCGAATCGACGTTGCTCTTCGCCCTGGAGAGTGCCTCGACGTACTGTGCGCCACCCATCGCCCAGCCCACGCGCCAGCCGGTCATATTGAAGGTCTTCGACAGGCTGTGGATCTCGATGGCGACGTCCTTGGCGCCCTCGACCTCCAGGATGCTGTGCGGCTCGTAGCCATCGTAGGCGACCTCGATGTAGGCGGCGTCCTGGACGATCAGTATCTCGTGGCGGCGGGCGAAGTCCACTGCGCGCTCGTAGAACTCCAGCGGAGCGACCGCGCCCGTCGGGTTATTCGGGTAGTTGAGGAACATCAGCTTCGCCTGCTGAGCGACGGCCGCGGGGATCGCATCCAGGTCGGGCAGGAAGTCCCTCTCGGGCAGCAGCGGCATCGGAAAGGGCGCGCCCCCGCACCAGGTCGTCTGCACCTTGAAGACCGAATACGCCGGGTCGGGCACGAGCACCACGTCGCTGGGGTCCACGTAGGCCCAGATGATATGCGCCAGCGCCTCCTTGGCCCCGATGCAGCTCTGCACCTCGCCGTCCGGGTCAATGTCCACCGAAAACCTGCGCCTGGCGAAGTCAGCGATCGCTTCCTTGTACTCGGGTATCCCAAAGCCCGTCTCATCGTACTGATGGGTGGACGGGTCGCGCGCGGCCTCGCACAGGGCCTCGATGACGAACTCGGGCGTCGGCATATCCGGATCGCCGATGCCGAAGTCAATCGGCTTGTTGCCCTCCGCTACCATCTTCGCCTTGAGCGCGGCGATCTCGCGGAAGGGATAGGGTGGAATCCGCTGCAATCGCTGTGCCTGTTCCATTGAAGTCCCCCTGGTTGTACCTTGTAGTCTGGCTGGGGCGACTCGGCAAGAGCGGGCCCGACAAAGATCTATGCGAGACGGGAAGAACGCCCCGGGGTATCGCGTGCGCACCCAGATCCGGTCAGACCCGCGCGCGCGACAGGATCGCCTCAGACAGCTCGCCGCTGAAGACTTCCGTAGCCGGGCCGGTCATATACACGTGGTCGTCGTCGGCCCACTCGATCTCAAGCACCCCGCCCCGCAGAGCCACCTGGGCCGTCCGGCCTCGCGGGATCAGATCATTGAGTACGCAGGCGACCAGCGTCGCGGACGCGCCGGTGCCGCAGGCCAGCGTCTCGCCCACGCCGCGCTCCCATACGCGCATCTTGACGTTGCTGCGGTCCACGATCTCGACGAACTCAACGTTGGTGCGAGCCGGGAAGGCTGGGTGATTCTCCACCTGTGGCCCCAGGTCGGTCACAGGAGCCTCGTCCACGTCATCCACGAAGGTGACGCAGTGCGGGTTGCCCATCGAAACGCAGGTCACGCGCAGTGTCCGTCCCGCGACCTCAAGAGGCTCGTCAACCACGTGCTGGGTTGGCGGCTCGCCGGCCATCGGTATCTGCGAGCGCGCCAGGCGCGGTATGCCCATGTCAACCCTGATGCTCGCCACGCGGCCGTCCCGGACGGTCAGGATCGGGCGTATCAGCCCGGCGCCTGTCTGCACCAGAAGTTCGGTTTTCTCAGTAAGGCCATGCTCGTAGGCATACTTGGCGAAGGCGCGGATGCCGTTGCCGCACATCTCGGGCTCTGAGCCGTCCGGATTGAAGATGCGCATAAGGAAGTCGGCAGTCTCCGAGGGCAGGACCAGGATGATCCCGTCCCCGCCGACGCCGAAGTTGCGATCGGACACGATCTTCGCCAACTCGGTGAGGTCGTACGCGGTCAGGTCCTCCGAGGTGCCGTCGAAGTAGACGTAGTCGTTGCCGCTTCCGTGCATTTTGGTGAAACGCAATTTCGAGCCTCCAGCTTCGCGCCGGCTACGAGCTGATTCACGTCGGAACAGGATGGACAGGATGAGCAGGATGTACGGCTGCACGGGGCAGACAGAAGGGAGAGGAAGCAAAGGAGGGTCTCATCCTATCCTGTCCTATCCTGTGCATCCTGTTCTCTTTGGCCGTCGTTGCCGTGATGCGCAGCATCCTCACGCAGCCACGGGGGACAAGTTACTGGGTCTCAGTCGTCTGCGGTTCACTGTCGTCGCTGTCGGTGCCGTTCTCTTTGTCGCGGCTGCCCCTGGCCGGTCCTATGACGGCGATCGCGCTCTTGAAGATGAGGATGTCGTCTCCTTTGCAGGTCATGCGGATCGTGAAGGTATCGAAGGCCTGCACCGTGCCGCGCAGCTCCCTGCCATCCAGCAGCACCACCCGCGCGAGCGTCCGCGAAGTGCGCAGCTCGTTCAGGAAGTGGTCCTGCACTTCCGGCTTGGCGGTCATAGGTCATCCTCTCCTCGCATCAGACGCTGCGCTCCCTGGGACATCACTGCGATGGAGGCGCGCCGCTGGAACTCGTTGGCCGGGGCGAGCCACGCGAAGCCCGATTCCCGTCGCAGCCACGTCATCTGCCGCTTGGCGAATCGGCGCGTGTCTCGCTTGATGAGATGGACCGTCTGCGCGAGATCCCTGCGGCCGTCGAGATGTTCCAGCAGATGGCGGTAGCCGATGGCTTGCATTGACTGATGTGAGGTGGCCAGCCCACGCTCTCGCAGGGCCGCCATTTCATCAAGCCACCCCGCTGCCATCATCCCGTCCACGCGGCCCTCAATGCTATCGAAGAGCACGTCACGTGGGGCCGTCAGCACGTAGCGTGCAGTATTATAGTCAATGCTCGGGGCCTCGTCAACGGCCTGCACCGCCGAGATGGGCTGGCCGGTCAGCCGATAGACCTCCAGGGCTCTGATGATGCGTCGGGCGTCGCCGGGCGAGATGATGCGCGCGGAGACCGGATCAATCTTCGCCAGCCGAGCGTGCAGGCGCTCCGAGCCGAACTCCTCGGCCTCCTGCTGAAGCTCCTGGCGGATTGAGGCGTCTCTCGTGGGCGCAGATACCCCTGTTTGCGGAACAGGCGGGAACTTGAGGTGCTCGAGCACCGCGCGCACGTACAGGCCCGTGCCGCCGCACAGGATCGGCAGACGACCTCGACCGTGGATGTCGAGTATCACCCCCCGCGCGTCGCGCTGAAAGGTGGCGACGTTGTACTCCTGGGCGGGCGGGACGAAGTCAATCAGGTGGATCGGAACGCGCTCGCGTTCTTCGGCCGTGGGCTTAGCGGTGCCCACGTCCATCTCCCGATAGATCTGCATCGAGTCCGCGGACACTATCTCGCCACCCACGCGCGCGGCGATGCGCCTCCCCGCCTCCGTCATCCCCGATGCGGGCGGACCGGCGCTGACCAGGAGGGGGACGCTGACCTCCGCCATCCGACTACCGACCTCCGACTACCGACTAACGGCCAACGACGCACGGCTCGTAGCTCGTAGCTCGCCGCGCTCCCTCATTTCGCGTGTGTCCACGCCCCGACCTCCAAACAGAGGGGGCAGGTGCTCTCGGCGCGCGTGACGAAGTCGGAGTCAGCACAGAGGCGATTCCAGGCAGGCGCCAGACAACGATGCAGCAGCGAGCCATCCCCGCACGCCGTTTCGAGCCTCCAGCCTCCAGCCTCCAGCCTCCGCCGTACGTGGAGCCCCTGCTGTTGGTGGCTGCTCTGCTCACCATTGCGGTGGGTGGGCTTTCTATGCGGTTGGGGCCACGCTGGCCCAGGCGCCTGTTCTTTCGCGCACCCGGTGGCGTGATCATCCATCACACCGCCACCGGCGGACACGTTGAGGGCAAACGGGTTGATGCCGCGCTCATCGCCACGTGGCACGAACGAAGGGGCTTCAGCGCCGAGTACCGCGGCGGGACATATCACATCGGCTACCACTACGTCATATTGCCCGATGGCAACCTGGAACGGGGACGCCCGGACTGGATGCTAGGCGCACACGTGCGCGGGTACAACGACTACCTGGGCATCTGCCTGGTGGGCAACTTTGATGCAGCCGCCAACCCCGGGGGCGCGCAGCAGCCTGCCGAGCCAACCCGGGAGCAGCTTGACACGCTCGTGCGCCTGCTCAAAGATCTGATGGTGAAGTACCGTCTGCGTCCTGGCGACATCTACCAGCACTGCGACCTGGCGGCGACCGCGTGTCCCGGCGACCGATTCCCGATGAAGGAGGTTCTGCGTAGGTTGGAGCAAAGATGAGGGAAGGTATTTCGTGACAGAAGAAGGAATGTCTGTACGGGGCAAAGAAACCCACTCCAGCACTTATGCCCCGGCTCCGCGCTGCGGCGTATGTCCGTTCCAGGCATCGGTACTTCTCAGCATCCCGCCCCGGCGGGACAGGAGGGATGAGATGGAAACCCAGGTCAGCCCGGCAGTTGTGGTCATAGTGCTGATTCTGATAGTGGCCATTCTGGTCGGGCTCTACTTCCTCGTCGTCGAAAGCAAGCCGGCGACGACAGAGGACGATGGAGGCGAGGTGGCCCCGGCGGGGGAGCCGGCGGAAGAGGTGGACGCGGAGGCTGCTGGGGAGGAGGGCGAGCCCGGCGAGGAAGGGACACCTGCTGAGGGCGAGGAGCGTGCGACGGAGGGAGCAGAAAGCGAACCCGAGACCGAGGCGGGAGCCGTTGATGAGGGTACACAGTAGCGGGCATTGGGTGCGCGGCAAGCTATCAGGCGGCAGCCAGATCTAGCCCCAGTTGTTCGCGTAGGTGAAAGCGCGCCGTGGCGCGCTTTCAGCTTCCAAGCTTGTCCGCCATAGCCTTGGCGACGGCGGGCCC
>CBFDBV010000061.1:0-15047 GCA_965603135.1 uncultured bacterium | reverse complement strand
GGAGCGCGGTGATGCGGAAGCTATCGTACCCGGCGTCGCGCAGCGCCCGGTAGCCGCGCAGATGGGCCGGCATTATGCGCCCGCAGCCGATCAGTCCCAGCCGGATCTCGCTCGACATATCACACCCTCCTCGTGCGCTTCGAGGCAGGTTGCCTGCCATGGACTCTTCGTCTCCGAGCGCGCGGACACCTGCCGCGAGAGGAGGAGTCCGATGGTGGCTGTGGAAGAGTGTTCGGCGGACAAGGGAGGAAGAGGAATGCGGACCTGCCTTCTGTTGTGCTTGCTGACCAGCGCCGGGGGCCAGGAGGCGAATCTGGTCAGCAACCCGGGCTTCGAGGAGGGGATGGAGGGCTGGAACGTGGGCGTCCCGGGTGGCGAGCGCGATATGATCCGCGCGGAGGCCGTCCCCGACTGTCATTCCGGCAAGCAGGCCGCGAAGGTGACGATGCTCACCGACGCCCATGTCGGCTCACTGAACTCCACGTGGTTCGCGGTGGAGCCCGACCAGCGCTACGAGGTGACTCTCTGGTCGCACATCGAGAGCCTGGCGGCGAATCCCCGCCCGAGCCTGCGCATCCTGATTCAGAACGAAGACGGCACGCACCCGACCAAGGACTACGGCTTCTTCGGAGTGCGCGCGAGTGAGCAGTGGCAGGAGAGCCGCTACTGGTACGTCACGCCGCCCAAGGCTGCGCGCGCCTATCTGACCTTCTTCTTTCGCTTCCCCGGCACGTTCTATCTCGATGACATGGTGATGCAGGCGCGGCCCCTCAGCGAGCAGGAGCGGGGCGAGGTCATCGAGCGCGAGGGCCTGCGCTTCTTCCGGCTGCCCGAGGAGCGGACCGGTGAGGGCCCAACGCCTGAACCCACCGCCGAGGACGAGCGGCGCGGCTTCATCCCCTTCGTGCGCGCGAATCCCCGCGACGCCTATCCCGACAGCATCCCCCAGCCCGACGAAATCGGCGCGCCGATGCACATCGCGACCGTGCCCGGCACGACCACCAGCGCCTGGTTCTCGCTCTACGCGCTGCGTGACCTTGCCGACCTGCGCGTGCAGGTCATCGGCCTTACCCACGCGGACCAGGAGGGCATCTCCCTCGCCGAGGGCGCGGAGCTGCTGTCCATCCGCGCCTGGCCGCAGCGCACGGGCTGGCGGTCGCGCTTCTACCGCGTGATCCCTGAGCTGCTGGTCGAGCCGGAGGTGGACAAGCTCGCCGCAGGCGAGGTGGCGTCCTTCTTCCTGCGGCTGGCGGTGCCCGAGGGCGCGCGGCCCGGGCAATACCGGGGCAGGATGGGCGTATTCCTGGGAGAGGAACGGGTCGCAGAGGTGCCCCTGGAGCTGCGGGTAGTTGCGGCCGAGTTGCCGCCGACCCGGCACCGGTGGCTGCTGTACTTCGCGTCGGGCGTACCCCTCAAGAGCCTGTCGGACAGCGAGGTCGAGCTGATGCTGCGCGACGTTCACGCGCACGGGATCAACGCGTTGTGGATCTCGATGCACCACCTGGGAAAGCTGGGGCCGGTGAAGCTGCACTGGGAGGGCGACGAGGTGAAGGCCGTCGAGTGGCCGAAGCTGGCGCTGATACAGAGGCTGCGGCGGGAGCTGGGAATGCGTGGGCCGCTGATCATCGCGGCCTCCCCCGCACTTACCTATGATCATGTGGCGCGGCACTTCGGCCTCACGGGCATCTACCCCAAGCCGCTGCCAGCCGATCGGGAGGACCTCAACGCGGGGATGGTCAGCGCCATCCGCGCCCTGGACGCGCTGATTCGCGAGACCGGGGGGCCTGAGTACTCGGAGTGGTACTTCGAGGGCCTCGATGAGCCCGGCTCCCACCGCAAGCGCCAGAGTATGCACCTGTGGGAGATGCAGCTCGCGAGACAGGCCGGCGCGAAGACCTACGTCACCGCCTACGGCGCGTATGCGGAGACGAGCGCGCCTTACATTGATATCCAGTGCTACAATCGCGGCTGGGCCCTGGACTCCCCCGCGGACGACCAGAAGTGCCGCGAGCAGACCGAACGCTTCGGCAATACCTACTGGTTCTACGGCGCAGGCTGTTACACCGGCCAAGACGGCGGGCTGATGCCGAACCGGTGGCTTACCGGCGCGCTCTTCTTCAAGTCCAGCGCCTCCGGGGCAGGCTGCTGGATCTACCACGCCCCCAAGAGCGATGGATGGGACGACTTCGACGGCAACGAGTTCGGCGAGGCCAAGGACGCCATGATCGCCTATCCGGGGCCTGATGGGCCTGTGCCGACGCTCCAGTGGGAGGGCATACGTGAGGGGATCCTCGATTGCCGGCTGCTGGAGGCGGCCGAGGACCGGGTGAGCAAGGCCGACTGCCCGCGCGAGCTGAAAGAGGAGTTTGATGCGCTGGTGGAGGGCACTCCCTGGTTGGCGGACAGGGAGAACGCATGGGACAACGCGGCGTGCGCGCGTCTGCGGGAGACTTGCCTGCGCATCATCGGCGGGCGCAATTAGTACTCAGTCGCACAGGAACACAAATGGGCCGACCTCGGCCCTGTCCCGGGTCAGCGGGACAGGACCTCGTGCGGCCCCTCCTTACGACTCCCTGGCCGGACATAGCAGGACGCACAGTTGCGCAGGCGAGTACTACACATCGGGAGGGACCACTGATGGCAACACTCAAGGTCGGCGCGGCGCGGCGTGACATCACCCCTGAGGGCGAGGTGGAAATGCGCGGGTCCTTCTCTCGGCGGCCCGCCACGCGAACCAACGATCCCCTCTACGCCAAGGCGCTCTACCTCGATGATGACAGCGACCGGGCGGTGCTGGTCACCTGCGACCTCATCTGCGTGACCAGGGAGATGCTGGAGGCAGCCCGCGAACGCTTGGCCGAGAGCCTGGGACTCGAGCCGCAGCAGGTGATGCTGACCGGCACGCACACTCACTCCGCACCGCGGCCGAGCGAGCCGGATTACCAGGACCTCTTCATCACAGGCATCTGCGAGGCCGCCGAGGAGGCCGCGGCCGAGGCGCAAGAGGCGAGCGTGAAGACCGCGCGCGCCGTCGTCTACGGCATCTCCTTCAACCGGCGCGTCTGGCAGGCGGACGGGACCGTCGGGATGTACTTCGGCTACCAGGACCCGTCCATCGTGCTGCTGGATGGACCAACGGACCCGATGCTGGGGCTGTTCAGCTTCGAGTCGGAGGGCCGGCCGCCGATCGTGCTGGCGAACTACTCGCTGCACGCGTGCACCGCCGGCGGCGGCGCGCTGTCTGCCGACTACCCGAGCGCCTTCGAGCAGTGCCTGCGGGAGGTCTCCCGAGAGGAGATGCACCTTCAGTTCACCACCGCGCCCTGCGGCAACGTGAATCACTGCGATCTGTCTCAGCCCAAGGCGGCGGCCGGAGGCGTACACCGGCACCGCGTGGGCGCGATCCTGGCTGAGGCTGCGTGGCGGGTGCTCAAGGACGCTCAGCCGATCGAGGCGACGCCGGTGCGCGCCGTGTCGCGCAAGCTCAAGCTCAAGTGCCGGGCTTACACGGCGGACGAACTGACGGAGGCGCGCAAGGTGGAGGTCTATGACAAGTCCACCTGGGGCGGCGACTTCCTGGAGGCGACGAAGAAGCTGCGCATCGTGCGCTCCGAGGAGTGGGGCGGCGAGCGTGACCTGGAGATACAGACGCTGCGCTTCGGCGAGGCGGCGCTCGCGTTTATGCCCGGCGAGGTCTACGTGGAGTTCGCCATCAGCATCAAGAAGCAGTCGCCGCTCTACCCGCATACCTACGCGGTGGAGCTGTCAGGCGATGACATCTCGTACATCCCCGTCAAGGAGGCGTTCCCCAGGGGTGGTTACACGGTGCACGCGTGCCGCTTCGAGCCGGGCTGCGGCGAGGCGATGACGGAGATGGCGCTGGAGGCGCTGGAGGAGGCCGCGCAAACTTGACGCGGAGCGCACCTCGTCCGCACCCAGCACGAGCAGGTGCAGGGCGCTCACTCACGGAAGTACGCGCCGCGCGAAGTAAAGACTCAAGGAGGCAATGACATGGCAGGCTCAAAGATAGCCGCGCAACTGTACACCGTGCGGGAGTTCACTCAGACCCCGGAGGACATCGCCGAGACGATGAAGAAGGTCGCCGCCATCGGCTACGAGGCCGTGCAGCTCTCGGCGCTGGCGCCGATGGACCCGACGGAGCTGCGCCGTATCTGCGACGACAACGGGCTGACCGTGTGCGCCACGCATATCCCCTACGAGCGGATGCGCGATGACCCCGAAGGCGTCATCGAGGAGCATGACATCCTCGGCTGCGACTTCCCGGCCATCGGCGGGATGGCGAAGGACTACCGCGAGGCCAAGAAGTTCAGCGAGTTCGCCCGTGATGCCTCGGAGGTCGGCAGGAAGCTAGCCGAGGGCGGCAAGACCTTCGCCTATCACAACCACAGTTGGGAGCTGGAGAAGCACGGCGACCGCACCATCCTTCAGATACTCTACGAGGACAGCGACCCGGAGTACTTCACCGCCGAGCTTGACACCTACTGGGTGCAGCACGGCGGCGGGAGCCCGGTAGCGTGGATAGACCGGCTCGGCGAGCGCTCGCGGATCATTCACTTCAAGGACATGGTCATCCTCGGCGGCCAGCAGACGTACACGGAGATCGGCGAGGGGAACCTGGACTGGCCCGGGATCCTCGAGGCTTGCGAGAACGCTGACATCGAGTGGTACATCGTGGAGCAGGACACCTGCCAGCGCGACCCGTTCGAGAGCCTGGAGATCAGCTTCAACAATCTCAAGGCGATGGGCGTCGAGTGAACCGGCGGGCCCGGCAGGTGATCCCGCCGAGGCGGGATGCCGGCACGAACGATGTGCATCGCGCCAAGGAGTGAGTGACCGTGAGCGAAGTCCGAGTGGGCGACATGACGAGCCCGCATTTGCAGTGGTTCCTGGACGCGCACTTCGGGATGTTCATCCACTGGGGAGCGTACGCCGTTCTGGGGCGGGGCGAGTGGGTGATGAACCTGGAGAGATGGCCCATCGAGGAGTACGAGCCGATCGCGCAGAACTGGAACCCCGAGCGCTTCCGGCCCGATGAGTGGGTCGAGATGGCCAAGAACGCCGGGATGAAGTACCTCGTGTGCACGAGCAAGCACCACGACGGCTTCTGCCTGTTCGACAGCAAGCTGACCGACTACACCACCGCGCACAGCGCCTGCGGGCGCGACCTGATGGCCGAACTCGCCGAGGCCTGTCATGCCGGCGGCCTGAAGCTGGGGTTCTACTACTCGCTGAAGGACTGGCACCACCCGGACTACGAGTGCGGGCACGACGGCGACGCCGAGGGCCATGAGCGCTTCCTGGAGTACATCCACGGTCAGGTGCGCGAGCTGTGCGCGAACTACGGCGAGCTGGCTGTCATGTGGTACGACGGCGGCGGGCTCTACGACGGGGAGGGCTGGAAGGCCGACGAGATGAACGCGATGGTGCGCGAGCTTCAGCCCGACATCATTATCAACAACCGCTCCCGCGTCCCGGAGGACTACGACACCCCCGAGCAGCGCGTGGAGGCCTCCGGGGCGGACCGCGCCTGGGAGACGTGTATGACTATGAACGGGAGCTGGGGCTACCACGCCGGCGACGACGCGTGGAAGTCAACCCGGGAGCTGATCGCGACCCTGGCGCGCGTGACCAGCCAGGGCGGGAACCTGCTGCTGAATGTCGGCCCGCGCGCGGACGGCACCTTCCCGCCGCAGTCGGTCGAGCGGCTGGAGCAGATCGGCGACTGGATGCGCGTCAACAGCGAGCCCATCTACGGCGCAAGGCGGAGCCCGCTTGGCTGGGGGTACTTCGGCTTCTCCACCCTCGTGGGCAACAGCTTCTACCTTCACATCACCAAGTGGACCGGGGGCGAGATGACCGTCGGCATGCTCAAGAGCCCCGTCAGGTCGGCGATGCTGCTGGCGACCGGCCAGGAGCTTGAGTTCGAGCAGGCCGAGGACCGCCTCTGGATCCGGGGGCTGCCGGAGCTGCCGCCCGATCCCTACGCGACCGTCATCAAGCTGGAGGTCGAGGGCGAGCCGCAGGCATACGCGCGCTGGCTGTGAGAGAAGGCCATCGGGCCGGGCGAGCCAAGTTGTGCGCCGGCGGACGCAGGAGGTTGTGCGCGCGACGCGGAATGCGACAGAGAGCGGGGATCGGACGGAGCGTTTGCTCGACGCGGGCGGGCAGGCCGATGGAGACCAGGGAGGCAGTCCCGTGGCAGAGAGGTTGCGAGCAGGTCAGCCCGCTCCGCGAGCCGGACAGTACGAGATCATAGCGCGCAACGGCAGGCGCACCGGGATGTACCGCCGCGGCTTGCGAGGCAGACCGCTGCCCCCAACCCCGAAGCCAAGGCAGTCGTACGAGTTCGTCAGCTCCAGGCGCAGCCGACCCCGGAAACGGCGCAGGCGGGAGGCTGGAGGCGGGAGCGTGGACTAGATCGGGGGACACCATACTTATTTCCGCGCCAGGTCCCGTCGCTTGCTGGTGGTCATAGGGGAAATAAGTGATGGTGTCCCCTGATTTCGCGAGAGAGTGGTGACAGTGCTGTCGGCCACCGTAGCAGGCTCGTGGTATCTGCTGTGTCTGCTGCTGCTCACGTGGCCGATGCGCAAGCTCCCGCGCTACACACAGATCTCCAGGGGCGCCACGCTGATGGCAGTGCCCTGGGCCATCCTGATCGCGGCGATGATCGGAGAGCCGGGGCCGGACAGGTTCACGCGGGACTTCGTGCAGGCGGTGGTCGCCCTGCCCCTCGTGGCCACGATATTCTGGGAGTGGGGCCTGGTCTTCTTGCTGCTGCCGTTCTCGCTCATCCAGTGGGTGGCGACGGGAGAGAAGCTGATCAACAGCGGGAAGTGGCTGTGCCAGCAGTTCGAGGACTACTTCCGGGCACAGCCCACCACCGCGATAACTTTCGCAACCTGCACTTACATTCCGTGGTTGCTCTGGCTCTTCACGGCCGTGAGGGTCAGGTGAGCAACCGCCGGACGTCAGGCTTCACGTATCCCGCAATCCCAGGAGAAACACCGCAGTGGCGGACGCCAGCGAAAGCACGCTGACCCAGCAGCAGGTGGCGCATAGCCTGCGGCACTTCATCATCGTCGGCGTGCTGTGGGCCATTTACAACCCCAACGCCGTCGTCTCCGGGCCGGTGCTGTCGGGCTTCGCCGTGCATATCGGCCTGAGCGAGGCGCAGATCGGCTTCCTTGCCAGCTTCGTGGGCTTCGTCGGCGTCTGGCAGCTCTTCAGCGCGTACCTCACCCGCGGCCTGCGCAGGAAGCGCCGCTTCACCGTCATCATCGGCTGCATCGAGATAACGGTCGCCAGCTCCATCGTTCTCTTCGGCCTCTTCCTGCCCCAGGGCATGCGATTCGTCGTCGTTGCCGCCCTCCTGTTCGCGGCCTATCTGCTGGGGCACACGGTGATGCCCATCTTCGGAAGCTGGATGTCGCACGTGATCCCGGCCGAGGTGCGCGCCGGCTACATCGGCCGCCGGATGATGTTCATGAGCATCGCCGGCATCGTATACCTCTACCTGGCGAGTAAGTGGCTGGACCTCAACCCGGGCAACAGCGGCTTCATTTGCGTCTTCGCCATCGGCTGGGTCTGCGGGATACTTGGCTACCTGATGCTGGGGCTGACGCCTCACCCGAAGGTGAAGGTCCAACCCACGCACGGCTTCGGCAGTGAGCTGAGCGCGCCCATCCGAGACGGCGCCTTTCGGGCGCTCGCGCTGTTTATGTGCACGTGGATCGCGGCCGGGCAGATGGCGGGGGCCTTCTACGCGGTGTATATGCTCAAGGGCCTGGGGCTGAGCTACGCGCGGGTCGCCATCTACACGAACATCATGCTCTTCGTCATGATGATCGGCTACCGGTTCTGGAGCGTGTTCGTGCAGCGCTACGGCTCGAAGCCGGTGATTCAACTCTTGATTCTGCCCAGCCTGGCAAATCCGGTCCTGTGGGCCTTCGCCACGCCGGACACCTACGCGGTGCTGATTCCCGTAACGCGCGTGCTGGCAGGCATCTCCTGGTCAGGTATCTTCGTGGCGATCAGCACCCTGCTGTATAAGATCGTTCCCTCAGGCAAGGAGAACAGCGCGTACTTCGCCGACTGGACGGCCTTTATGGCCGTCGGCGCGGCGGGAGGGCCGTTCCTGGGCGGGCTGCTGCGACAGTTTCTGCCGGAGGCCGGGGTGGCGCTGATGGGTCTGACCTTCACGCCGCTTCAGGTGGTGTTCGCGCTGGCGGGGATCGCGTTCGTGCTGCCGGTGCTGCTGTCGCGGACGCTGGTGGAGACGGAGGCGGCCTCGCCGCAGTATCTGCTGGGGCAGTTCCGCGGGAACCTGCTGAGCTTCGCGTACAACTACGCTCTGTTCCGAGCGGCGCGCCGTGAGGAACGGCGAGCAGAAGCGGCGCGGGCGCTGGGGCGGTCACACAGCCCGCTGGCGGTGCGCGAACTGGTGGACGCGCTCGATGACGTAAGCCCCGAGGTGCGCAGCGAGGCCGCGCGAGGGCTGGGTGAGACGCGGCTGGAAGAGGGCGTTCCGGCGCTGGTTGATGAGCTGCGGGACGACGAGTCCGACATCCGGCCGCAGGCGGCCGAGGCGCTGGGCAAGATCGGCGGCCCGATCAGCGTCAGCCCGCTGCTGGCGGCGCTCGCCGACGAGGACCCGAGGGTGCGCGTGAGCGCGGCGCTGGCCCTGGGCGAGGTCGGCGGCGATGAGGCGCGCGAGGCCCTCGTCGAGGCACTCAACGGGCCCTTCGAGAAGAGCACCTTCGCCGCGCTGGCCGACGGCGCCAGCCGGACGGGAGACCTGCGAGTGATCGAGCCGGCGCTGGAGCATCTGCCCAAGTTCCGCTCGCCGGTGCTGCGTATGCAGATCATCAACGCCATCTGCCGGGTGCTGGGCGAGCCGAAGCACTTCTACGGCCTGCTGATGGCGGATGCGGTGGCGCGAGCGGCGATCCGCGAGCGTATGACCACCCGCATACTGCGCCTGCTGCGGCGCGCCAGCTCGGTGGACGAGGACAGGAGAGCGAAGCTGGTCGAGGAGGCGAAGGGGTTCAGGGCAGCGATGGCGGGCGACGATTTCCTCGATGCCGCACAACACGCCAGGAAGATCGCGCTGACACTCGTGTCCACGGAGGGCGTGCCGCAGATACCGCTCGCAGCTGCGCGCAGCATACTCGGGTATCTCAAGGGGGCGGATCGGGAGCTGCTGGCCGACGAGGGCGCTATCTTCCTGGTGGTGTGTCTGACCTCACTGGCGCGGTTCCTGTAACAGGCCCTGGCGTACCCGCAGCCGGGGATGGGGAGATCCACAGCATGACCGGCTTCATCGAAGCGGATACTGACCCTCTCTACGGCGGCCATCGAGCAAGCGGCAGGGCCCCGCCTACTTCTCGGTCATCAAGACCGTGAATGTCTCTTGGGCGAAGTGATGGTCGTTGGTGAGGACCTCCGTGAGCCCTTCGGCCCTCATGGCGTTCATCGAGATACAGTCAGTCAAGCTGTATTCCTTATCGAGACGCTGTTCGTACAATGCCAGCCCCGTCAGGAACGAATCGCGGGATTGCGGAATGACCTTCACGTTCGGGTTGTCAAGAATCGCCCGCACCATCTGCGCAGCCATGCGACGGAGATGCTCACCACCGCCGCTCAGCGCGGTGAGGAACTCTGCTAGGACCTCATCCGTCGTCAACAGGCACACATCCCCGAGCAATGACCTGGCCCGCTTAACGGCCTCCGCCCACTGATCACTTGGGCGAACGACGGCGATCCAGTATGCGGTGTCAGCGAAGACTGTCTTCATCGTCTGGGCGTTCCGTAGAGATAGTGATCCAAGTTGTCTGTGAGGTCAGGAGGCAGTCTGTTCCAGTCCTCCTCGGGCACTTCGCCGGCCAACTCTGCAAGAACGTCCTCAATTGGACGGGCTGCGGGGTCATAGGGCATTTCCCCGATCGGCAGCAGCCGCAACTCTTCTACGTGGGTTATGCGCGAGGGTTCGCCGGAGGGAGAGAACTCGCCTCGTCCAATGACCTGCAACCGAAGCGTTCGATGATCCCTGAGAGCCTGTATTACCTGCTCTTCCTGTCCCGGAGAGAAAGACACCGTAACCCATGTCTTGTCATCCAACCACACTTGGAAACGCTCCTGCCGGACGTCCGCTTCCAGCACTTTTCCTGTTACATCCGCGTGACCCTCGTGCGCGCCCTCAACATAAGCAGCCAAGCGCGAACGTGACATCTGCGTCACGCGCGCTGGTTCCTCGTCAGGCGTGATCACCTCAAGTGCCTCGTCCTCGGCCAGCGCCTCGCCCAATTGTTCGTACTCGGGGATTAGCGACTTGGGCAAGTTCTCTGGCAGCGGCTCGTCTCGCTCGGCGGCTCGAAGGACCTCCCCGGCCAGCCCGATGGCCTCGTTGAGCTCGGTAGGTTCCGCCTCAAACAACTCTAGTGGTTCGGGCTCTTCGATGCGCACTTCCAGAGGCGCGAGGGTACTCCCCTCGTCAATCCTGCGCAGGCACAAGCGCGTGCGCTCTTCAAAGTACCGTGGAAGGCGCTCGCGGCCGGGATTTGCCTGGCGCCAGAGCGCCTTCGCAGTCTCGGTCACCATCTTCTGGAACTGGGCCATCTCTGTGATCGCGCTGAGGTCCAGCGCATGGTCGCGGAACCGCTCACCCCTAAATGCGAGGCTCACGACCTCTTTCCAGTAGCCCTCCATGAGTGCACCTCCCTCGGCTGTCGAGATAGTGTGCCGTGTTGCGTCCCCCTTCGACACAGACGATGGTCGAGACGACCCGCTATGCTGACGCGGCACGTGTCAAGATGGGAAAGCCGACGCCTACGCGCCGGCGGATTGCGATCTGGTGGACGGAAAGGGATTCGAACCCTCGACCTCCTCCGTGCGAGGGAGGCGCTCTCCCAACTGAGCTATCCGCCCATACGGCAGCTAACGACGGCCAACGACCGCGAACGACACACGGCGACTACGAGCCAGCCCGGCTCCGTCGTCCTCGCCCCAAGTCTACCGCGCGCGGGACGAGGTGTCAAGGCCACCCGCACGGCCAACACAACCTGCACAACTGACAGAACGTGAGTGAAGCCAGCAGGCTGCTCCGCAGATCGCAGGCGCGGGTGACGAAGCTCTGTGCCGCCTCCGCCGTGCGCCGTTGGTCGTCTCCAGCTGCTAGCCTCCAGCTTCCAGCCTCGGCCGTACGCCGTCGAGGGTCAGACGCACCAGAGTCTGCTCCCGGGAACTCAGCATGTACTTGCTGTCCGGGGAGAGAGACGGAGGCGTGTACGAGCTGGCCTCATGATAGAGCAGGCAGGGCTCGCGCGAGCCATCGGCGGGCATGGCCCAGACGGGATAACGGCTGCTGCCCTGGCCCCGCGCGACCGTGAACAGAACCAGGCTCCCGTCAGGAGAGAAGACCGGATTGCGCAGATAGTCCGGCGTCTCAAAGATGACGCTGATCTTGTCGAGGCTGTCAGCGGGGCCGGCCAGCAGCTCGTACGTGTACGAGCCATCAGGATGCATGGCGGAGCGTCGCACCGCGAGCCACCGGGAGCCGTCCCGCGACCAGCAGGGGGAGTAATACGGCACCTTGGCCTCCAGGCCGGCGAGCGGCTGGCTGTCGCCGGTCGCCGGGTCAATGTCAAGCATCACGTAGCCCTGCTTGGGGACGTAGCTGCGCACCCCGATGTGGTTGCTGCCCGGAATCCACGCCGGCTCGCCGAGCCAGCGATTCTCAATGAGCTGCCTGGACTCTCCCTTGCCATCGGAGGGAATGACGACGATTCGATAGACCCACTGCGTCTTCTTCTTGCCCTTCTCCTCGACTTCGATCTTCTCGTACACGCGAGTCACAAGAGAGGCCCCATCCGGGCTCCAGGAGAGCGAGTAGAGGCTGCTCTGCGTGGCCCAGATGCGCTGCTCCTGCGTCGGGTCGTCGGCGAGGCACACGTAGATACCCCAGCCGCCGGGGCCACGGGAACGGTAGGCGATGCGCGCGCCGTCCGGCGAGTAACAGGCGTACCACGCGCGCTCGAGGATCGGCTCGGACCTCGTGACCAGGAGATTGGTGCGCAGCAGCCAGGCCTGGGCCGTCTCGGGCTCAACCTGAAGGTAGTGACGCCAGTGCGTCAGGGCTTCGTCGCGCTCGTCCAGGAGGGCATGGCTGAGACCCAGCGCGAAGAGCGCAGGAGGGTGGCCCGCATCAAGGGCCAGGGCGCGATGGAGATGCTCGAGGGCTTCCCGCGGCCTGCCGCAGGCGTTGAGCGCCTCGCCCATGGCGGTGACGGCAGCGGGCTCCTGCGGGCCGACGCTCATAGCTACCTGTGCGGCGCTGATGGTCTCCCCCACCTCCGCCCCTTCGCACGTGGCCAGGCGCGAGAGGCCCACGTAGGCGCCCACCAGGCTGTCATCGAGGCGGATGGCCGCCTGGAACTGCTCGCGGGCGTCCTCGTAGCGGCCGCGATCGGTGAGCACCTCGCCCAACATGACCAGCACGTCAGGGTCGTGGGGGGTGAAGAAGACCAGGGAGCGCAGCGCATCCTCGGCAACCCGGTAGTCCCCGACGCGCCCGCCCAGCACCGCGCACAGGCGAAGCGCCTCCAGGTTGCCCGGCTCAGCCTCGGCCCAGGTATGAGCGCGGTCGGCCGCCGCCCGAACCCGGCCGGCCTCCAGCAGACCGGCGATCTCAGCAGCCGGCCCGCCCTCGGCGGCGACCGCCAGCGTTGCGCCCGCGTGGACGAGCACCCCAAGCGCCAGCGGCAGCAGCAGAGCCGCGCGGAAGGCCGCTGCGCCACGGATTACGGGCAGGCTCTTGCGGGGCCTCGGCCCCGATCTCTCGGTCCCTATGATTCGGTCAGTCTTCCTGGTTGTCGTTCGTGGCGGTCCCGCCCAGGCGGGATCAGCCCCCGCCACGGTTCAGTGCTCGCAAGAGCGCGGTTACTGCCCGCGAAAGACCTTGACGCTCGCCTCGGCGGACTTGTGCGTGGGCGTCGTCCAGTAGGCCCGTATCACGTAGTACAGCGGCTCGGCGATGTTCTCGGCCAGCTCGGGACAGGCCACCGCGACATGCCAGTTGCCGTCCTCAGGGACCTTGTGCCGTAGACCGGGCACATTCTTGAGCAACTCGTCGTCATCCTGCGCCCGGACCTCGGTGTAGACCACGATCATTGAGCCCGCCGGGGCCGTGCCGTAGACCTCCGCGCGCGGTGGGACGCCGTCACCAGCCCTGGGCGAAGTGATGGTCGGCGCGTCGGTTGGAGCGGCCGGCGTGGCGGGTGTCGTCGGCGTGGTCGGCATGGTGGGCGTAGTTGGCGTCGTCGGGGTGGTTGGTGTAACCGCCTCGAAGGCGTTCGTCAGCCGGACGATTGTGCCATCCTGCTTCACCACCGAAGCGTCCGGCAGCGCGGGAGCGAGGCTGAGGGAGAACCTGTCGCCGGCGGCGGCAGGAACCTTCACATGGTGAACGAGCCTGTCGGCGGTGACGAACTCCGGGAAGGCGCGGGTGAAGGTGAAGGCGCCGGGTTGCGCCCCGGTGAGGGCCACCTGGTAGTTGGCAAGCGGCAGGAGCGCGACCATGCCGTGCGTGCCGTCGGCCTCCGGGAAGAGATCAACGTCCGCCTCGGGTATCTCGTAGGCGAAGGTCGTCTCGTCCACCCAGCCAAGGCGCCGGCCTGAGGCATCAGTGATGAGCATCTTCACGGGCGAGTGCACGGCTACCGCGGTGGTGGCCTTCTGCTCCGGGCTGAGGCTGTTCAGGTATGCGATGCGGCCCTGGAGCGTGGGGATGGCGAGCAACTCCTGTTTCTTGTCGGCCGGCAGGCGGCGCACCAGCGCCTTCTGGGCGGGCGTAAGCCGCACACTGGGCTGGGGATAGTCGGCGCCGCCGGTCAGCGGGTACTGGCCCTTGTACACGCCGCTGGGGCCGACGCCGAACCAGAAGCGCTTCTCCCAGTCGGCCATCGTGAAGGTCTCGGGCCGCTGGTTGGGCCAGGGGTCCAGCACCGTGCCGGTCTTGCGCCAGTCGGTGCCCTTGGGATAGATGACCACCGCCTGGTGGCCGCCCCAGTAGGCGTGGATGGGGCCGTAGTCCCACTGGTCGAAGATGGCCTTCTCGGTGGGGTTGCTGCCCGTGCGCATGCCGTAAAGCATATCCAGGACCGTGCCCTGCCAGGCGCCGCAGACATAGCCGTCGTGGGTTGAGGTGAACACCGAGTAAATGTTATTGATCGTGCCGGGCGAAACCATGTAAGTCGGCGCCGAGCCCTCGACGGGGCCGGTGCCGAGGTTGTTGAAGCGGCCCAGTACGTGCTGGAGCGCCTCCTGCTGGGTCATCTGGGGGCCGGTGGCGGGAGTCTCGGGAGCGGCGCCGGCAACAACGATGTTGAAGCTGGCGGATACCTCTCCGCTATCCTCATCTTTCTCCACGACGCCACCTGCGGCCTGACGCCGGTAGTGCCACTTGAGGCTGCCGGTGACCGTGAAGGCGTATGTGCCCGCCTGGGCCGGAGCCGTCCAGGTGACCTTCTCGCCGTCGGGCGTGGTCTTATTGAATACTCCCTGCCCGGGCGCGGTCCAGTTGTATTGCTCGGCGGTCTTGGTCCATTCGCCGGTGCCGAAGACGCCGCCGTCGGCGGTGTGCACCGTGAACTTCATCCCGTCCCAGTCATGATACTCCACGACCATGTGGGGCCCGACGTTGCCGTAGGTGTCGGGCCACATAACGTATGCGCGGCGGTCGCCGACGATCTTGGCCCGAAGCTGGACCGTGACTCCGGGGGCCACCATCGCGAGCGGATCGGGCGGGGTCGTGGGCTTGGCCGTCGGCCCGGCGTCAAGAGCCGCGCCTCCGGCGCTCAGAGCAATCCAGTAGGGAGGCAGCGCCTCGGCGGCATAAACAGGCGAGGGCGCCTGTCCTACCTGCGCGGCCAGCAAGACGGCCGTGAATCCCAACATCAGCCGGACGTGGGAGGGTGTTCTCATCGAGCGGGCCTCCTCATCCGCGAAGTCCGTCGGTGATCGCGCCGAAT
>CBFDBV010000060.1:0-15166 GCA_965603135.1 uncultured bacterium | reverse complement strand
GGTTGGCGGGGCGGGTGTCTGGCTGTTTTTTTTGGGTTGGGGCTCTGTGGGGGGGGGGGGGGGGGGTGGGGCCGCCCCCCCTACTGGGTGGTGGCTGCTCGCGGGCCCGCCTGACCGCGCAGGTCAACCAGGCGCAACAGGAGACCGACGCCAGCAAAGAACAGTTGGAGCACATTGACCCGTCGCTGGTTAAGTACACTGAGGCGGGTCGCATAGCTACCGGCTTCAGCGAGACGCGCGGCCTGGCGCTGGCCAGAGACGGGCGCCTGTACGTGGCCGGAGACCAGGCGGTGCGCGTCTTCGCCGAGGACGGGGCCCTCCAGGGCGAGTTCGCGCCCTCCGCCCCGCCGCACTGCCTGGCGGTGGCCGCCGATGGGGCGATCGTGGTCGGCCTGAAAGAGCACGTCGAGATCTACGGAAGCGACGGTCAGCTCCAGGCCACCTGGGAGCGGCTCGCCGGGCGGGCTTACCTGACTTGCGTCGTTCCGAGCGGGCACGACATATACGTGGCGAACGCGGGCGACAGGGCCATCCTGCGATACGATCGCTCGGGTCAGCTTCTGGGCCTCATCGGCCAGAAGGACGATACCCGAGGCATACCAGGGCTGGTCGTCCCCAGCCCGCACCTGGATGTGGCCGTGGGCAGCGATGGTCTGCTGCGCGTGAATAATCCGGGCAGGCGGCTCGTGGAGATATACACGCCTGAGGGAGAGTTGAAGGCGTCCTGGGGTCGGGCCTCCTTTGAGATTGACGGCTTCTGCGGCTGCTGCAATCCCACGGACATCGCGCTCCTGCCCGGCGGCCGCGTCGTGACCAGCGAAAAGGGCTTGCCCAGGGTCAAGGTCTACGACGCCGATGGGAATCTCGAGGCCGTCGTGGCCGGCCCTGAGGCCTTCGCCAAGGGCGCCAAGGGGATTGACCTGGCCGTTGACGCGCGGGGACGCGTGTTTGCGCTCGACCCGAAGGCCAACGAGGTGCTCATCTTCGAGCCGAATGAGGTGGCAGAGCAGTGAGCGATGAGGAGAGGCAGGACAGGCGGGCGTTCTTTCGCAGCCTGGGCCGCTGCGCACTTGCGGGTGTGCTGACCGTTGGTGCGGGGATCCTGGTGGCGAGGCCGGGCGGGACCTGCATCAACCGAGGCGTCTGTCGGGGATGCCCGGCCTTCGCGGGCTGCGACCTGCCCGAGGCAGTGTCGCTGAAGGAGCAAACACCGCCTTCCCCAGCGGAGCGCCTGACCGAGCGCGACAAGCTTAGGGATTGTGAGAGGCCGGCCCTGTCCCCCGTAGTCCTGGCCGAGGGGGATGAGTGACCATGTCCGACAAGCCCAGGAAGCAGACGAGGCGGGAGTTCATCGCGGACGGCGCGCGGGTAGTGGGGCTATTGGCCGTGGGCGGCACGCTTGGCTCGCTGGCAAGGCGCGGTGAGGCGCAGGACACGGTCTGGCAGATAGACCCCGATAAGTGCATCGCGTGCGGCAACTGCGCGACCGAGTGTGTGCTGACCCCGTCCGCGGTCAAGTGCGTGCACGAGTATGAGCGCTGCGGCTACTGCGAGCTGTGCTTCGGCTTCTTCGAGGACCGGCGCGTCGGCGATGACGAGGGAGCCGAGAACCAGCGCTGTCCCACCGGCGCAATAAGGCGCAGCTTCGTCGAGGAGCCGTACTACGAGTACATCATAGATGAGCCGAAGTGCATCGGCTGCGGCGTGTGCGTGAAGGGCTGCCAGGCCTACGGGAACGGGGCTCTGATCCTGCAAGTGCGCCACGACCGCTGTCTGAACTGCAACGAGTGCGCGATCGCCGCGAAGTGCCCGGCGGATGCCTTCGTGCGCGTTCCCGCCGACCGGCCCTACCTCTTGCACTCGCGAGCACAGGCTGAAGAACTTGAGCAGGCGGACCGGCAGGGACAGAAGTACACAGGTCGCCCCGCAGCGAACGGCAGGGAACGACGGCCAACGACGGGAAACCGCGCCGAGTGACCGCCAACGAGCGCGAACAGCGTACGCGGACAGGCTGGACGGGCGGCGCTCCCTGGCCACGGTGCCCGTCCTCGGAAGGCGCTCATGAGACGAGCTTCGGCCGGTGTCGTAGTACTGCTGGCGCTGCCGGCGGTGGTCCTGGCGCAGGAGGCCTTCCCGCCTCCTGATTTCACCACCGGGTATCAGTTCCCGCAGATCACCACGCCGGGCCCACGGGAACAGATATTCTCCTACGTGGACATCGGCGTGCTGGTGCTGACGCTGGCGCTGGCGACCTACCTGTCAATCTGGAAGCGCTCGCGGCGGGAACTGGTCGTGCTGGTCATCTTCTCGCTGGCGTACTTCGGGTTCTATCGCAAGGGCTGCATCTGCGCGATCGGCGCGATCCAGAACGTGGCGCTGGCGGTGGGGAATGCTGACTACCAGCTTCCCCTGGTGGCGGCGGCGTTCATTCTGCTGCCGCTGCTGTTTGCGTTGTTCTTCGGCCGGGTGTTCTGCGCCGCGGTCTGTCCGCTCGGTGCCATCCAGGACATCGTGCTGCTGCGCCCGATAAAGGTGCCCGGCTGGCTGGAGAGCCCGCTGGGGCTGATGCCGTTCGTCTACCTGGGCGCGGCCGTCCTCTTCGCGTACACCGACAGCGCCTTCATCATCTGCCAGCACGACCCGTTCGTCGCTTTCTTCAGGCTGGGCGGCTCAACGGCTATGCTCATCTTCGGTGCGGCGGTGCTGCTGGTGGCGACAGTCGTCGGGCGGCCGTACTGTCGCTTCGCGTGCCCGTACTCGGCGCTGCTCAGGATGCTGGCGCCTCTGGCCCGGTGGCAGCCGTATCTGACGCGCGAGGAGTGCGTGCAGTGCAACCTGTGCGCGGACGCCTGCCCGTTCGGTGCGATCAAGGCGCCCACGCCCACAGAAGACGCCCCTCCGCGACGCGCGGGCAAAGGAACGCTGGCGGGACTGCTGGTTCTGCTGCCCCTGCTGGTGGTGATGGGCGGGTTGCTGGGATGGGCCAGCAGCCCGGTGCTCTCGCGCCTGCACTACAAGGTGCGGCTGGCGGAGCGCATCTGGGCCGAGGAACAGGGCACCGTCGAGGGGACCACGGACGAGAGTGACGCGTTCTACCACCTGATTGTGCCGAGCGCGGAGCTGTATCGTGAGGCGGGTCAGATAAGAGGGCGATTTGACACCGGCTCCGCGCTGCTGGGGGCGTGGGTCGGGCTCGTCATAGGAGTCCGGCTGATCGCGATGTCGGTGCGGAGGCGGCGAGAGGGCTACGAGATAGACCTGGCAGCGTGCATGGCCTGCGGGCGCTGCTACGAATCATGCCCGCTTGAGCTTGCCCGCAAGCGCGGGGACGGTGTACAATACGCTCAGGACAAGCTATGAGCACCGAGAGCACGGAAAAACCCAGCCATGGACGGGAGCTTGATTCCTGGTATCGTGCCGCCCTGGGCGTGAGCGCGGTAGGGGCCCTGTTCGTAGCGGTCGTGTTCGTGCTGATGGTGGTCAACATGGTGCGCGCGCGGTTAGCCGATCCCGCTGACCCCGCGCGCATTGAGATTCTGAAGGCAGAGCTGCTCAAAGAGCCCGACAACGCCAAGCTGCTGGCCGAGCTGCGGGAGCTTGACGTCCGGCTGCGAGAGGACTATTTCAAGAGCCGACGGTTCGCCGTGGAGGGGCTGTACCTGCTCGTGTGCGGCATCGCAGTCTGTCTGGCGGCGCTGCACGTGGTGGGCTCGTACCGCCGGGGCCTGCCGAAGCCGCAAGCTGGGCCGAGGAGCGATCCGCTGGTGGCCGCGGCGATGCAGCGGCGGTCGCTGGCCGCGCTGGGCTTGCTGCTGGGCGGGCTGCTGATAACGACGGCGGTGATGGCCCGGCACGACTCGTCGTCGGCTTACGTCAAGGCCGCTCAGATGGCCGCGAGGGCGCAGGGGATGGCCGGCGAGGAGGAGATGCCATCCGCGGCGACGCCGCTTCCCACCGACACCCTCGAGCCACCTGCGCCCGCGGAGTCGCCGTCGCCCTCGCCTGCGCCCACGGTTCTGCCCAGCATCCAGCCGGGCGGCGGGCTGGGCGAGCCGGCGGAGCCCGGCCCGGGGCCGCAAGAGCCGTCCGATGAGCCGAAAGAGCCCGCCGACGATGCGGACGACTCGGATAGTGGGACGGACGAGGACCAGCCCGCCCCGGCCAAGAACGATGAGCCGGACAAGCCCCCGGAGCCAGCCGGGGCGCAGGGAGATGGCCCCACCGACACGAGCTACCCCACCCAGGCCGAGATCGCCCGGAACTGCCCGCGCTTTCGCAGCCCCGTAGGCGCCGGGACCGCCCCCCGTCCGGAACCAGTGAGCTTTCCCCGAGACTGGGACGGCAAGACCGGGGAGGGCATCCTCTGGAGGACCAAGATCCCCCTGCGCGGTGAGAACTCCGCCATCGTCTGGGAGGGCCGCGTGTTCTGCGCCGGGGCCGACGAGACGCAGCGAGAGGTCTACTGCTTCGACGCGGACACCGGCGAGCTGCTCTGGCAGAAGCCGGTCAGCAACGAGTTGAGCGCCGAGGACGAGCCTCCCGAGGTCAGCGAGGAGACCGGCTACTCGGCCCCGACCATGGCCACCGACGGCCGGCGCGTCTTCGCCATCTTCGCCAACGGCGACCTCGGGGCGTTCGACCTCGAGGGCAAACAGCTCTGGACCCGCAGCATGGGGCGGCCTGAGAATGTGTACGGCCACGCGAGTTCCCTGATCACATACCCGGGCCTGGTGATCGTTCAGTTCGATCAGGGCTCGGCCGGAGACGAGCTGTCAGAGATCGTGGCCCTGGACGCGGCCACCGGCAAGCGCGTCTGGGAGACGCCGCGCCCGGTGCCCAACTCCTGGGCCAGCCCGATCATCATCGAGCACGAGGGCCGCAAGCAGGTCATCACCTGCGGCGACCCGTGGGTTATATCCTATGACCCGGCCACCGGCAAGGAGCTGTGGCGCGTCAACTGCCTGACCGGCGACGTGGGGCCCTCTCCGATCTACGCGAACGACCTGGTCATCGTCTCCCAGGACGGCGCGGACCTGACTGCCATCCGGCCGGACGGGAGGGGCGACGTCACCGACACGCACATCGCCTGGCAGGTGTTCGGCAGTATGCCGGACACCGTCAGCCCGGTCAGCGACGGCCAGCTCGTCTACGTGGTCACAAGCTGGGGCCTGATGACCTGCTTCGACGCCGCCGACGGCAAGCAGCTCTGGGAGCAGGACCTGGAGGCGTCCTACAACTCATCGCCGACGGTAGTTGGCGACCTCATCTACCTGATGGACACTGACGGCGTGATGCACATCATGCGCTGCGGGAGCGAGTTCGAGGAGGTGGGCCGCGCTCCGCTGGGCGAGGAGGTCAATGCTACGCCGGCCTTCGTGAACGGTCGGATCTACGTGCGTGGCACGCAGCACATGTTCTGCATAGGCAGCGACGCACGCGTAGGTCGGGCTTCCAGCCCGACAGGCACGGAGGAATGAACGGGGTCACAACGCCGACCGCCCCCGACCGGCAGGCGACGGACCTGTCTGCCGTTGACGGAATCGTGGATGAGATAGGCGGGGATCGGGAGGCGGTCATACCGATTCTTCAGGCGATCCAGGCGCACTACCGCTACCTGCCCCGCGAAGCGCTGCGGCGCGTCTGTGAGATCAGCGAGATAACCCCCGCGCAGATTGCGGGGGTGTCCACGTTCTACGCGCAGTTCCGCCATCGCCCCGCCGGTCAGCACATCATCAGGGTCTGTCACGGGACCGCCTGCCACGTGCAGGGCGCTCAGCATGTGACGGACGCTCTGCGCCGGCACCTGGATATGCCGGACGACCAGGACACCGACGCGCAGGGGCTCTTCACCATCGAGCGGGTCAACTGCCTGGGCTGCTGCTCGCTGGCGCCGGTGATGCAGATTGACCAGGTCACCTACGGGCACCTGGCGCCGGACACGGTGGAGAAGGTTCTGCGCGACTTCCTGGAGTTCGGCCGGCACGGTGTGCTCATGCCGACCGCCGGGCGGCTGGAGCCGCCGCATGACGACCAGGCGGAGATCCGTGTCGGCATGGCCTCGTGCGGCGTGGCGGCCGGTAGCCCGGATGTCAGGGAGGCGCTCGAGGAGGCGGTCCGCAGCCTGGGAGCGCCGGCGGTCGTCAAGCCGGTGGGATGCGTCGGTATGTGCCACCGAGCGCCGCTCGTCGAGGTCGTCATCCCCGGGCAGGAGTCCGCGCTGTACGCGATGGCAAAGCCCGACGACGCCGAGGCGATCGTGCGCAGGCACTTCAAGCCCCGGGGCATCGTGCGCAGGATCAGGGCCGTGGTCTCCACCGCGCTGGACCACCTGCTGACCGACGAGAGCTGGGAGCCTGTGACCCGCTACGCCCTGGATGTGCGCGACGGTCCCGTGCGCGACTTCCTGGGTCGGCAGAAGCACATCGCCACCGAAGACAGCGGCGCCCTTGACCCGTTCAGTCTCGACGAATACCTGGAGCACGATGGCTTCGAGGCGTTGCGCAGGTGCCTGACCGAGCGAAGCGCGCACGAGGTCATCGAGAGCGCGAAGCGCTCGGGCCTGCGCGGCCTGGGCGGTGCGGGCTTCCCCACCGGCGTCAAGTGGGAGGCTGTGCGCCAGGCATCAGGGGAGCCCAAGTACGTCTTGTGCAACGGCGACGAGGGCGACCCGGGCGCGTTCATGGACCGCACGATCCTGGAGTCGTACCCCTTCCGCGTGCTGGAGGGGATGGCGATCGCAGCCTACGCGGTTGGGGCGCATGAGGGCCTGCTGTACATACGCTCCGAGTACCCCTTGGCGGTGCAGCGTACCTGGCAGGCGATCCAGGCCTGCCAGGAGCGCGGCCTGCTCGGCGACGACATCTTCGGCAGCGGCTTCAGCCTGCGCCTGGGCACGCGCGAGGGCGCGGGGGCATTTGTGTGCGGCGAGGAGACCGCGCTGATCGCGTCCATCGAGGGGCGGCGAGGTATGCCACGGCTGCGCCCGCCCTACCCGTCCGAGGCGGGCCTCTGGGGCCACCCGACGCTCATCAACAACGTCGAGACCCTGGCGATGGTGCCGTGGATCATCCGCAACGGCCCCGAGGCGTTCGCGGCGCTGGGCACCGAATCCAGCAAGGGCACCAAGGTCTTCGCGCTGGCGGGCAAGGTGAAGCGAGGCGGCCTGATCGAGGTGCCGATGGGCATCACGATTCGAGAGATCGTCGAGGACATCGGCGGAGGCGTGCCCGAGGGCCGGCAGTTCAAGGCGGTGCAGATAGGCGGCCCCTCGGGCGGCTGCATCCCCGCCGAGCTGGCGGACACGCCGATTGACTTCGAGGCGCTGCACGGAGTCGGCGCCATCATGGGCTCGGGCGGCCTGGTGGTGCTCGACGACCACGACTGCATGGTGGACGTCGCGCGGTACTTCCTGGAGTTCACCCAGCACGAGTCCTGCGGCAAGTGCACCGCGTGCAGGATCGGCACCCGCAGGATGCTCGAGATCCTGGAGCGGCTGGCCACCGGTGAGGGCAAAGAGGGCGACCTGGCAGACCTGGAAGAGCTGGCCGAGATGGTCGGCCGCACCAGCATCTGCGGGCTGGGGCAGACCGCGCCCAACCCTGTCCTGACCACGCTGCGTTACTTCCGTGACGAGTACGAGGCCCACCTGGAGGGGCGCTGCCCGGCCGGCAAGTGCACCGCGCTCATAACCTACACGATCAACGACGACTGCGTCGGGTGCACCAAGTGCGCCCAACACTGCCCGGCCGAGGCCATCGAGATGACGCCCTACGAGAAGCACTCGATTGATCCCGACAAGTGCATCCGCTGCGACACCTGCCGCCGCGTGTGCCCGTCGGACGCAATCGAGATCGAGTGACCGGCGCCATCGGCGGGCAGCGTCGCCAGGATTGACGAGAAGAAGCTATGCCGAAGCTGCGTATTGACGACATCGAGGTTGAGGTGGGGGAGGGCGCAACGATTCTCGAGGCCGCGCGTGGGGCCGGCGTCGAGATACCCACGCTGTGCTACCGCGAGGGTCTGCCCCCGTCCGTCTCCTGCCTGGTGTGCGTGGTGAAGGTCAACGGCGCTGACCGGCTGGTCCCCTCGTGCGCCACCACCGCCCAGGAGGGGATGGTCGTCGAGAGCGACACGGATGAGGTGCGCAAGGCGCGCCGGATGGCGCTCGAGCTGCTGCTGGGCGATCATCTCGGCGACTGCCTGGGGCCCTGTCAGGTGACCTGCCCGGCGCAGATGGACATCCCGAAGATGATACGGCAGATCGCCCGGGGGCACTTGCGCGAGGCGATCGCCACGGTCAAGGAGCACATCGCGCTGCCCGCCGTGTTGGGACGCATCTGCCCGGAGCTGTGTGAGAAGGCCTGCCGGCGCGGCGCATATGACCAGCCGGTGGCAATCCGCCTGCTGAAGCGGTACGTCGCGGACGTGGACCTGGCATCTGAGGAGCCTTATCTGCCGCCGCGCAAGACAGCTACCGGGCGGCAGGTCGCAGTCATCGGTGCGGGGCCAGCGGGCCTCTCGGCCGCCTACTACCTGCTTCGGGACGGCCACGAGGTGGTGCTCCTCGACGAGCACGATCAGCCCGGCGGAGCGCTTCGCTACGGGATCACGCCGGACCGCCTGCCCCGCGAGGTGCTGGATGCGGAGGTGGGGCTCATCGCGGAGCTGGGAGCGCAGTTCCGCCTCGGCCGGCGCGTTGGCAGGGACATCCTGCTCGGCGACCTGCGGCAGGAGTTCGACGCGGTGCTGGTGGCCGCGGGCGAGTTGGACGAGGACGCGGCGGCGCAGTTGGGCCTGCCGATGGCCGGCAGGGGCCTGAAGGCGGACAAGGGCACCCTCGCAACCGACCTGCGCGGCGTGTTCGTGGCCGGCTCGGCGCTGAGCCCCAGCCGGCTTGCGGTGCGAGCGGTCGCCAGCGGACGCGCCGCGGCGCAGGCGATCTCTCAGCACCTTGCGGGCGGGCAGATCATCGCCGCCAAGCGGGAGTTGAATGTGCAGATGGGCCGCCTGGACGAGGAGGAACTTGCTGAGTTCGCGAGCGAGGCGAGCCAGATTGCGCGCCTGATCGCCGGTGGCGGGGAGGCGACCGGCTTCAACGAGCGCGAGGCGCGCCAGGAGGCGCTACGCTGTCTCCGCTGTGACTGCCGCAAGCTGCGCGATTGCAAGCTCCGGCGGCACGCGATGCAGTACGGGGCTCGGCCAAAGCGGTACACCGGTGAGCGCAGGCGGTTCGTGCGGGACCTCACGCACCCCGAGGTCATCTATGAGCCCGGCAAGTGCATCACCTGCGGCCTGTGCATCGAGATCGCCTCGCGGGCGAAGGAGGAGTTGGGGCTGACCTTCGTCGGGCGGGGCTTCGAGGTGCGCGCCGCCGTTCCGTTCGACGAGGGGCTCTCTGAGGGGCTCAAGGAGGTCGCGCGCGAGTGCGTCGAGGCCTGTCCCACGGGGGCACTGGCGCTCAGGGACGAAGAGGAGCCAGCGACGCCCGACCTCCCCCGTAGGTCGGGCTTCCAGCCCGACTCTGGAGGCGGCGATGCCCGTGACTGAGGCAGCAGGCGAACTCGTGGTTGACAAGATAACCAAGCGCTATGAGACGCCCTCGGGGCCGACCACGGTGCTGGCAGACCTGTCATTCTCGGCTACGCCCGGGGAGGCCGTGGCGATCCTGGGGCCCTCCGGGTCAGGCAAGAGCACTCTTCTGAACATCATCGGCTCGCTTCTGAGGCCCAGCTCCGGCACGGTGGGCCTGGGCGAGGTTAAGGTCACCGCGCTGGCGGGGCAGGAGTTGGCGGACTTCCGCGCGCTGAGCGTGGGCTTCATCTTCCAGGAGCATCATCTGCTGCCCCAGCTCACCGCCCTGGAGAACGTGCTGCTGCCGACGCTGGCCGCGGGCACCACCGACGGCGCGGAGGAGCGCGCGCGGGAGCTGCTGGAGCGCGTGGGCGTGGCTCATCGGGCGGACGCCTTTCCCGCGCGCCTGTCCGGCGGAGAGCGCCAGCGAGTGGCCGCCGCGCGAGCGCTCATCAACGGCGCCGGGCTCCTGCTGTGTGACGAGCCGACCGGTAACCTGGATCGGGACACCGGCGGCAATCTCGTGGGCCTGCTCCTGGAGTTGGCGGAGCAACAGGCCGTGACCGTGCTGATGGTGACGCACAACGTGGAACAGGCCGAGCGCTTCGGCCGACGGCTTCTGCTGCGCGATGGACGCGTAGCGCCGCACACGGCCTCCGGGATGGCGGGAGGCGATCCGTGAACCTGCGACGGCTCGTGATCCGCAGCCTCCGGCACTACTGGCGGACGGGGATCGTGGTGGTCTTCGGCCTCGCGGTCGCCACCGCGGTCATCGTCGGCTCGCTGGTGATCGGGGACTCGGTCACGGGGAGCATCCGTAGGACGGCCCTCTCGCGCCTGGGCAGCATTGACTACGCGCTCGTTGGCCACGATTACTTCCGCCGCGAGCTTGCGGACGACCTCGCGAGCGTCCTGGAAGGGGAAGATGGTGCGAACCGGGCTGTGCCCCTCATCATCACCCAGGGCGCGGCGCGCAACCCCTCCTCAGACGTGGTGGTGCCCAAGGTCGAGGTAGTCGGCATCACGGACGCGTTCTGGGGGCTCCACGAAGACAGCCGGGCCCTGGGCCTCTCGGGCCGAGAGGTAGCCATCAACGCCGCGCTGGCCAGTGATGCGGGCGTCGCGGTGGGCGACTACCTGCTGCTGACCGTCGGTAGCAAGAGCAAGGTCCCCACGGACAGCCTCTTCGCGCGCCGCTCACGCGAGGATGCAGTGCGTTCGATGCGCGTGCGCGTGACGGCGGTCCTGCCTAGCGACGGCGTCGGCGGCTTCCGACTCGATGCAGGTACCGCGACCCCGCGCAACCTGTTCATCTCGCTAGGCTGGCTTGCCTCGCGGCTCAGCAAGGAGGGTCAGGCGAACGCCCTGGTCGCAGATCTCGGCCCCGCCGCCCAGGCTGCCCTGGCGCGAGAGACCAGAGAGAGCCTCTTCACGTGGCAGCAGTGGATCGAGGCGCAGTTCAACAACCCGGCGCAGGCGGAGGCGCTGGTTCGAGAGATGGCCTACGAGGGTCGGCCCGTGACAGAGCCTGTCCTTGCCAAGGTTCTCACCCTCGCCGACTACGGCCTCAAGCTGGTGGACGAGCCTGACAGCCGCTACCTCTGGCTGCAAAGCGAAGGCGTCCTGCTGCGGCCCGCCGAGGCCGGAGCCGCGCTCCAGCCGGCAGCAAGCAGCGGGAGCATGCCCAGGCTCAGCTCGGTGTACATCGCCGACTCCATCCGGCGCGCGGATGCGGACGCCGGCGCGCCTGAGCTTGCCTACGCGATGGTGGCCTGGGTCGAGGACACGACAAGGCTCACCTCCGTGGCCGGTGAGGTCGGGGACCTCGAGTGGGACGAGTTCGCGCTCAACAGCTGGGCCGCCGAGGACCTCGGGGCGAGCATCGGCGAGCAGTACGAGCTGGCTTACCTGGTTCCCTCCTTTGAGCAGGGCTACCGCACGGAGACGGTCGAGCTGACGCTGGGCGCGATCGTGGATATGACCGGCCTGGGCGCTGAGCCCGACCTGGTGCCTGACTTCGAGGGCATCACGGACGCCGAGCGCATTGACGACTGGGACCCGCCCTTCCCGGTGGATCTGAGGCGTATCACCGACCGCGACGAGGAGTACTGGGATCGCTACCGCGCCGCGCCGAAGGCGTTCGTGAGCAGACACACAATGACACGTATGTGGCGGAGCGCGACCTCAGACCTCAACTACGGCTTCCTGACCTCGATCAGCGTCTGGAAGCCGCCCCGCGAGGGCTTTATGGACGAGTTCAACCGGCGGCTGCTGGCGAATCTGTACAAGCGGACCGGGCCGCGCCTGCGGTCGGTGCGCCAGCAGGCGCTGGCGGCGAGCAAGGGCACCTCTGACTTCGGCCAGCTCTTCCTGGGCATGAGCATGTTCCTGGTGCTGAGCGGGGCGGGTCTGGCGGGGATGCTGATGAGGCTGTCGGCGGACCGGCGCGCCTCCGAGGCGGGCATCATGATGGCGTGCGGGTTCACCGCGGGCACGGCGGGCCGAACGGTCTTCGCCGAGGGCACCGTGCTCACGGTGCTCGGCGTGCTGCTCGGCACGCCGCTGGGCATCGTGTATGCGTGGGCGATCGTGAGCGCGCTGGGATCATGGTGGGGCGGCGCGCTGGGAGAAACGGCCGCCCTCTGGCTGTTCGCGCGGCCCTCGAGCATCATAGAAGGAGCCGCTGCGGGCCTGCTGGTGGGGCTTCTCGCGGCTGGTTGGGGTGCTCGCAAGCTCGGTCGCAGTCGCGTGCTCGACCTGCTGTCGGGCTGGCAGGCGATGTTGACCTCGCCAACCTCGAGTCCGCGCAGGTGGGCGAGCGCAGCCCTGGCGTGCGCGCTCGTCGGCGCCCTGGTACTGCTGGGCCTGTCAACCTTCGGCGAGGGGGTTGCGCCGGAGGTCGCGTTCTTCGCCAGCGGCGCCGCCTTGCTCGTGGCGGGCGTCGCCGGGGCCAGCCTGGCCCTCACGCGCGCGGCGAGGATGCGCGGGGCCACGCGGTCGCCGGCGCGCCTCTCGGTCAGGAACGCCGCCGCCAGCCCTGGTCGCAGCCTGCTGGTCGTGGGGCTGCTTGCGTGCGCGACCTTCGTCGTGGTGGCGGTGGCCGCTAACTCCAGGGACTTCGCCGGCGTGGACCTCGCCGACAGGAGTTCCGGCACCGGGGGCTTCGCGCTGCTGGCGACCTCATCCGTGCCGCTGACCTACGACTTCGGCACGCCGGAAGGCCGGGAGAGGCTGGGCTTCTCCCCCGAGGACGAGGCGGCCTTCGAGGGCGTCGAGGTGATCTCGTTCCTGGTCAGTCCGGGCGAGGACATAAGCTGTCTGAACATCGCCCGGCCCTCGCGCCCACGCGTGCTGGGTGTGCCCGACAAGATGATCGACCGCGGGGGCTTTCGAGTGCGAACCGAGCGACGCGTCAAGGACGGCAACCCGTGGAAGCGCCTCCGAAGCGCGGCGCGGGAGGGCGAGTTCTTCACCGCCGCTTTCGGCGATGCCGCCAGCGTGAGGTGGCAGCTTCACTCAGGGCTGGGACAGCGCTACCGCATCGAGGGCCAAGGCGGACGCACGGCCAGTGTGGAGTTCACTGGCCTGCTGTCGGCCAGCATCTTTCAGAGCGAGATCTTGCTGGCCGAGGATGAGTTCCGAGCCATCTATCCCGGCGTGGATGCGCCGAGTTACTTTCTCATTGACACGCCGCCGGGCACGCAGGAGCAGGTCGCGCGGGCTCTGCGCGTCAACCTGGGCGAGATGGGCCTTGAGGTGCACACCACGCGCGAGGTGCTGAACGCGTACCTTGGCGTGCAGAACACGTATCTCTCGATGTTCCTGGCACTGGGTGGGCTGGGTCTGCTGCTGGGGAGCGTCGGGATGGTGGCCGTGCTGCTGCGCAGCGCGCTGGAACGCAGGGGCGAGTTCGCGCTGATGCTCGCCACCGGCTTCAGGCGCGGGCAGATCGCGCGCCTGCTGGTGAGCGAGCACGGCGGATTGCTGCTCGCGGGCATAGCGTGGGGCAGTCTCTCAGCGCTGGTCGCGGTAGCGCCGCAGCTTGCCTCGGCGGCCTCGCGGGTGAACTGGAACGCGCTGGCAGTCGTCCTTGTAAGTGTACTGATAACAGGGCTGCTCGCCTGCGCGCTGGCGGCTCGCTGGACGGTGCGCGGGAGCCTGATAGAGGCGTTGCGAGAGGAGTGAGGCGGGAATATGTCAGTTGCGAGTGGCAGGCTTCGCCTGCAGCAACATCAGCAACGTCAGTTGCGAGTTGCGAGTAACAACCAACGACCACCCGCCCTCGCCGTGTGCCGTTACTCGCAACTTGCTACTGTCGTTTCTGTCGTACCTGCCGTTGTGCTACTCGCCACTGCCGTTACTGTCGTTGCTGCCGTTGCCGAGACGGGCGCCGACTGGCCCAGCTTCCGTGGCAAGGCGCAGATGACCGGCGTCGCGCACTCGCCTCTGCCCGCCGATTTGAAGCTGCGGTGGACCTACGAGACCGGCTCGTGCGTGGAGTCCACGGCGGCGATCATCGGCGACACAGTCTACGTGGGCACGATGACCGGCGCGCTGGTCGCCATCAACCTGTCCGACGGCACCTTCAAGTGGAAGTACCTGACCGGCGGCGACGCCATCAGCGCCTCGCCCTGTGTGGTGGGCAACACGGTCTACGTGGGCGACGACGGCGGGACCTTCCACGCGATCAACCGCTCCAACGGCAAGCGGCGGTGGAAGTTCGAGACCGACGGGCAGATCACCTCGTCCGCGACGGCGGTGGGCGGGGCGGTCCTCTTCGGCTCTTACGATGGCAACCTCTACAAGCTGAGCGCGGCCACCGGCAAGCTCCAGTGGAAGTTCACGACCGACGCGCAGGTGCACTGCTCGCCTTGCGAGGCGGCCGGGCTGCTGATGATCGCCGGCTGCGATGGCGTGCTGCGGATGATCGGGCTGGCGACTGGAAAGGAGCAGCGCTCGGTCGAGTTGGGCGGCAACTTCGGCTGCGCGCCGGCGTACGCTTCGGGCTGCGTGTTTGTCGGTTCGATGGATGGCGCATACTACTCAGTAAGGCTGAGCGACGCCAGGGTTATGTGGCAGCGCGAGGAAACGCGCACGGGAGCGGCCATCTTCGCCTCCGCGGCGGTGATCGGCGACGCGGTCATATTCCCCTCGCGGAGTAAGGCCGTCTTCCGGGTGCATCGGAAGACGGGGAGGGAAGTGTGGAGCTTCAGCACCCGGGGAGATGTGAACTCGTCGCCGGTCATCAACGGGCAACACGTCTTCTTCGGCTCGGGCGACGGCAACCTCTACCGCGTGCGGCTGGCCGACGGGGTCAAGGACTGGCAGTTCAGCGCCGGGGCGGGCATCAGCGCCTCTCCGGCCATCGGCCAGCGGCGGCTCGTCATCGGAGCCGAGGACGGCGCGGTCTACTGCTTCGGCTGAGCGGTAGGGCGAACCTTTGGGGCGTCTCAGTCGTTACGAATACTGAGGACGTCGGACCCGACCCTGAGCCCGGCGTCCCTTCATTTCATCGATCCCGCCGCCTTTCCAGCGGAGCGATTGCGCTCCGCGCCGAGGGCGACCTGTCCGCCGTAGCCTTGGCGAAGGCGGAAGC
>CBFDBV010000059.1:0-15184 GCA_965603135.1 uncultured bacterium | reverse complement strand
AGATACTGCGTATCTGCCGAAAAGAGGCCCTGCTGGTCTGGCCGACGGCTCATCACGGGAGGGCTCTCCTGTGCACCACAATAGCGCCAACCTCAGATTCCGCACCCCTTTTCGGCCGGATTTCTAGCGCAAATTGCAGGTCTACAGCGCCTTCTTTCATTGACCTGAACTCACGGACGTGGGCCCCCTTGTCAAGCAGAAGACCACGGGCCGCACGGCGAAGGCTACCAGCGACGACTTGAGGCGCATAGCAGGCCGGCGACATGCTTGAGTTGGCCGTAGCGCCGATGCCGATATGCTATGCCGGGAGGCGGTGAGCGTGAGATCGCTCCGTTGTGTGTCAGTGATTGTATTCGTGCTTGTCGTTTGGACGCCAGGGCAGCTCCTCGGCCAGGAGGTCACATTTGAGGGGAAAGCACTCAGCCAGTGGATCCAGGACCTGAAGGGCGGCGAGTGGGAGGACCGCCTCGTGGCTGCCTGGGCGCTGGGAGAGATCGGTCCGGACGCAGCGCCGGCGGTGCCCGAGCTGCTCCAGGCGCTTGCCGACGAGGATGCCGCAGTCCGCATGTACGCCGCTCACGCCCTCGGCGCCATCGGACGGTCCACCGAGCCGGTCCGCGCGGCCCTCCAGAACACCCTCAATGACCAGAATCAGGAGGTCCGCGAACAGGCCGCCTGGGCTCTGCAGAGCCTCAGTGTCGCAGAAGAAGCCCCGGCGCCCGAGCGCCCCGTGAGGGAGCGAGCGGGGACAGAGGTTCCCACCACTGAGACCCCGACCGCTGAGGCCCCCGGCGCTGAGGCGCCGACCGCCAAGCAGGCCTGTACCGAGGAGGAGGCGCAGATGGCTGTCGAGGGCCTTGCGGTGCGGGGCCTCTCGCTCGGCCTGCGCGACGCGGGGGGCAACCAGCTCAACCCCAACGTCCCTCGGGATGCGCTCAGCCTCACCCCCGAGGACGTCGCCCGGCACGCCCGGCTGGTCGCCGCCGGCAGCTACCGGACCCTTGCTGAGGTGGTGGAGTACGTGGCGGCCGCGGGCGCAACCGTCCCCGCGACCGGCCAGCCCCTGAGCGTAGAGCACCTACTGCCTGACCTCCAGCGTTACGTCAACTGGTCGTTCGCCAATCAGCAGGACACTCGGGCGAGGCTTGGCCTGTTGCTTGCCTCAGGCCCCGGTCTCACTGTCCCACAGCAGCCGCCGACGATGACCGCTGAGACGCGACTGGCCCCGATCGCCGCCTTGATGCTCGTGGCCGACCTGGTCCTCGGCGCGGGAGAGGCCGCCACCGAGCAGGGCGCGCTGCCAGACTGGCTCGGGTCGGCGACGCGCCTGGCCTGCCTGCCGGGCACGGCGTTCAGCATCGGCGGCGCGCTCCCCACGCAGCCTGCGGAGACGCTCAAGCGGGTGAGGGGGCTCATCAGCAAGGTAGACGTGGTCTACAAGTTGGCCGCCCACCGCCCGCTATGGCTGCACTATCTGGATTTCATCGTCGTCATGTACGAGGCGGGGCACGTCTACCGCACAGTCTTCACTACAGGTGAGTCCGACCTCACCCTCGTCAAGAAGATCGAGCTGTCCACAGACAACAAGGTTGCCCACGTGGCCGTGCAGACCCTGACGGACAAAGGTACACAGGTCGCGGCGGAGCTGTACACTGATCCCTTCGTGTACACTGTTACCCTCATCGGCAAGAATAACCGCGGCGGCACCGATGATCCCCTTTTCGACGACGCGGACGCTGAGCTGGAGCTGGAGCCTACAGGCGGGCGCTTCGCCAGGGCAGGAACCAGGCGCCACCGCGTTGTTGGTCAAGGCCCTATCATCGGCGGGATAGGGCTCAAGGTCAAGGCCACGAAGCTGGATAATCCCGAGAAGCGCGGAGCGATACTGTACGCGTCGGCGGATATGCCACAGGCCTCCTGGAGCCAGGTGTTCAGGAGCGAGCAGCTGGCGATGAGCTTCTGTGGTGTCAGCGCCTCTGAGTTCGAGCAAGCGCTGGGCACGGAGCTGACCGAGCATCTCAAGCCCGCCTCTGTGAGCTGTGCTGTGATCTTCCAGCCGGCCCTTCCTGACTTGGTCGTGGAGAAGGCGCAGGGCTTCGCTCGTCGCTTTGGGGACCGCGAGGGGTACCTGGTGTCGACCAAGTTCACCGTAAAGAACGTCGGCAAGGGTACACTGGAAGATGCTATCGTGTGGGTATCGATCCAGTACGAGGACGCCGACCAGTCGGGCGAGTGGGATGGTGGAGGGGCGTTCTCCAACCGCGTGACTCTCGCGCCGGGGGAGCAGTGGACGCTACGCACGCCCATGGGGTATGCGGCGAAGATCCCGCGCCGGGGGAGCGCTATCGCCGACTTCGAAGAGGCGATTGAGGAGGCCGACGAGGACAACAACGAGCTGGTGTACGGGGTCAGACTTGAGGGCGAATCAGAGGAGCCGGCGCCTGAGCCGGAAGAAGTCACGGAAGAGCCCGCGCCAGCCACGGGCGGACGGGCCGGCGTCCGCGCGGCGTCTCTGCTGGACCACGGCGTCCTCACGGGCAACCCCAACTACGGCGGCTACATGCTCATCAAGACTGGCGGCGCTGGAGTGTCGGGACGATGCGAGATATGGAGCAGCTAGGGCACGCTGCGCAAGCACGGCTGGAAAGCCTACCGGATAAGGGGAAAGTTCACCGGCTCGATCACGGAGTACAACGAGAACTTCAAGCGGGAGCTTGAGGAGAGCAAGGACAGAGATGAGTGGTGGGTAGACGTCGGCAAGTTCAGGGCGACGGGACAGTGGCAGGGAACAGCCTACCTGGTGGAGGGCGGTGAGCAGGCGATATCCGGCACGATCACGGTCTCTGGTAAGATCACCCTGAACGACCTGGGCGACTACCACGCCCGCGGCCCCATGAGGTTCGGCTACCCCAACGAGGAGTACCTGCACTACTTCGCGACGACGGGCGAGTACGAAGAGCACGGCGAACCGGAGTGAAGACCCGCGAAACGAGCCGCCTCATGTCCATCGGTGACACGCAAACGCCGGTGGAGAAACGGGGGCTGGTGGCCGAGAAGTGAGGCGCCGGTTGCCTCCAAAGGTGGCGACGTAGCGCGCACCTCCGTCCCCCTCCTGAGCCGCTTCGCCGTCCCCTGAACATCCCTCTGCTTGCGGTCGCAACCCCGTCGCGTGGCGCGAATGAGTTTGAGTTCCGGGTCGAGATCCCCCCTGACGCTGCTCCAGGCCTGTACGAGGTTCGGGCGCGGCTGGAGACCTCAGCCGGCAGGCCCGAGGACCGCGTCAGCAACCCGGTAGCGCTCTTCTATGCCCGGGACATCCACCTTCCGGGCGAGAACCTGGCGGCTGCTGCTTCGGGTGCGCTTGTGAGCGTAGACTCCTCGTACGGCAGCGGATACAATGCAGCGCCGCTGACCGACGGCGTGAGGATTCCCGAGCCGGATGTCCACTGGTACGATGCGGCGTGGGCGTCCGCCGAGAAGGCCACCGAGCACTGGGTTCAGATCGAGCTGGCGCAGCGCGCGACCGCCCGTGTCCTGCCCCGGGGGCCGTCACCGCCGCCGCGGTGGGATGAAGTCGCGGATGAGGCGGGCGTCCGTGCCGGGAGCGCGGAAGGGCACCCCCAGCAGCAGATCGCATGAGCCGTCCCCGGCGCTCAGATCGGGCACGAAGGTACGCACAACGCTCACTGTCCGGCTCAGGCGCGCAGCGTCCTCCGCCCTGCGTCCCGCTTCGCGGCCCGCTCCCCGGGGCCACAGCCCCGCCCGCAGCGTCAGATGTGGCCGCAGGGCGATGCTCCCATCCTCGTCCACATCCACCTCGTAGAAGGTGCCCTGGGTAGGCGCCTCCCCCACCGTCGCGTAGATGAAGACGCGATCATCGGGCGAGCGGGTGAAGCACTGGCTGGGCCGGAAGAAGCGCACAACGGTCACCAGGCCGTCGGCGCTGAGCGTTACCCCATCGGCGAAACGCCAGGTGCGTGCGTCCACGGTCATGAGGTGCGACCCCTGCAGCACAATCAGGTAGCGGCGCGTGCGGTCGAAGCAGTGGCCGCGATAGACGCGCTCGCCGTCTTCGGGCGGCAGGCTGAACCCGTACATCGATCGGGGCGCGCCGCCTGACTCATACTCGTAGGCGAAGATGCGCGGGTCGTGATTGGCCGGAACCAGCTCCTGATCCAGCGTGAAGGCGTAGCTCTCAGAGAAGCCGCTCCCGGCCAGCAGCAACTGCTGCACGGGCGGCGCGCCGAGGCGGTGCACCACTCGGCCGCGCAGGATCGTCGTCGAGTAGCATCGGCCCATGAAGCTGAGCTTGTCGAGGGTGCTCATATCCGCGGCCACGAAGGACATCAGGCCACCGGAGTACGAGGTGCCGCCGCGCGCGGCGCTATGGGTGCCGGTCAGGAAGATGCGCCCATCCAGTCCGGGCAACAGGTAGCGGAAGCGCTTGATGGCGCCCACCCCCGCCTCGTCAAGCCTGTTCGTCTCGATCGAGTAGGTGAAGTCCTCCATGCGATAGTGATCGGGCGCGAGATCGTCGGACCGGTAGACCAGCCGCGTCAGCCCGGTGTAACCGCCTACGTACAGGTAGCTGCGGTCGCCATCGCGCGACCATACGTAGCCGTAGGGCCCCAGCCCCACCGCCAGCGGCAACTCGAGGGCTGTTGCGCCCAAGTCACGCTTGAGGTAGGTCTTAGTGATGTAACCCTCGTCCGCATGCGACAGATCGAAGGTAGCCAGATAGTAGCCATACTCGGCTGAGCCCAGAACAGTATCGGCCTGACCGGGGATCGGGGTAGCCATGTACACAGGCGCGAGCGATGGCCCATTGTTCGCGGCCAACAGGTCGCCGTAGCGCTCGGGATGCAGCCGTATGGCGGCGATGGCGTCGTAGTTGATCTGCACCGACCCGGGCAGGTCGGCGGTGCTCCCGCGCAGGACGCGGTGCAGCTTGGCGCGCTCGATGGCCACAGTCCCGTAGCCCCACCAGTCGGCCAGACCGGAGGCGGCGGTGGGCAAACCGGCGCGAGTGTCGGGCGGGATGGTGTCCACCAGCCCGAAGGAGATCGTGTTGCCCTCGTCGTCGAACTCGAGCTTCCACGGCCCGCCCCAGGCGCTCTTGTAGGCCTTGATGTAGAGGCCGTCATCGCGGGCGTAGAGCCTGCCCAGCTTGCGTGTGCGGTCTTCCGGGTCGGACCATCCCTCGAAGAAGCTGTGCTCACAACCCGGCCACGAGCCCACGTGAAAGCGAATGCCCTGGGTGAAGGCGTCCGGATCATCCCAGTGGTCCACCGGCATGGACAGCAGCCCCGCAAACACGAAAGTCGTCCGGTCCTCGCGCTGGTAGATGGCGGTGATGATGGGGGCGTAGAACACCCGTCCGCGCATGATGGCGATGTACTGATAGCCCTCCCAGCGCAGGGCCAGCTCGCCACGCTTGAGGTCATCCGGCACGTCGTGCACTGAGGGCAGGAACTGAGCGATCTGCCCGTTCACGTCAATAGGGGGCGTCTCCCACTCCGCCGTCGCCGGGTCGAAGCGCACCAGGCCCGAGGGGACGCGTGAGAAGTAGATGCGCCCCCGCTCATCCACGTCCACCACGCCGGTAAGCTGACCCAGCCCGCCGGCGCCCTGGCCCAGCAGCGCCTGGGCCGAGGGCGATCCATCCGGCCACTTGCGCTCCGAGGTGTGCACGCGGATGGCCTCGGGCGGCAGGCTGACCTCCAGGTCCTCCTCGCCCGCCAGCCACTCCTCGCTCAGCGGCACCTCCACCAGGTAGTGCGCGACCACGGTCGGGTCGCCCGTCTGCTCATCGAAGAGCTGGGACTTGACGGGCACGTACAGGCTGCGCTGCGACAGGTCGCCCGGATGCGCGGTCTGGCCCGAGATCGCGCAGTTGTTCTTGGCCGAGATGAGTGGGTAGTTGGTCTCGGTGCGCACCCGCACTGTCGCGTCCGCGAAGTCCACCACGCGCTCGGCTGGCGCCAGCGCCTCCGTCCGAAGCCTGCCGAGGTCGGGCAGGGCGATCTCGGGCATCATCCCCGACTGGCCCGGCTCGATGAAGGCGCGCTGACCCGACAGCGGGATGTCCGACCGCGGTGTCACGACCGTCCCCAGGTCGAGGCTGCGCTCCAGCACCTCTTCTCCGTCGCTCAGCAGCGTCACCCGCACCGCACTGGGCGACACGCCCTCGGGCTTGCGCACCACGATCGCGGGCGTCTGGCAGGGAGCGGCCAGGTCCACTGTGCAGGCGTCGCTGTCAAGCGCGACCTGTGCGATCAGGCTCCCTGCCCTCGCCCGCAGCAGATCCAAGTCGCGCACGTAGACCACGACCTCATCGGAGTAGTTGGTGACCTGCAACGGATCGTCGCCCAACACGGCCCGCACCTCCGCGGCGTCTCCCAGGCATGCCACGGGTATCCCCGCCAGGACCGCGACCAGAAGCCAGCGCGCCATCATCCCTATCAACCTGTCCTTCCCGGCAACCGATCGCGCACGCGCGTGTCAGTGCGCTGCGAGGTTCTGGCGCTGCGGCACCAACTGGCCGTGTACCAGTAGTTCGGAGTGCGTCTCTGCATCAAGCCAGTGGACCGCCTGTTGTGGGCGTGGCTGCGAAGCTAGAGCCGTTCCAGGATGGCCTGCGCCTTCGCCTCAAACAGGGCTTGCCACTCCGGCGCCAGGATGCAGTCGCTGTCCTCCTGCGCTCCGCCCCGGTTCTCCAGTTGCTCCGCCGTTGGTGCGTAGTAGATATAGCCATTGGTGCAGCCGGCCACGAAAGTGAGTTCATGCGGGGATGCTCGCTTGATGTTGAGCCCGATCTGCACGGACAATTCACCGGGGAAGGTGAGCAGCACGAAGTCTCCGATCCTCAACCCCAGGATCTCGACCTCGATCGGCATCCGACCGGCGGCCTCATTCTGGGCCTGGTGCATCCGCAATAGATCCATGTTGGTCTGGACCCGCGTCAGTTGCTCCATGGTGTGGATGTTCGCGACATAGCGATCCATCTGCCGCCTGTTCTCAGCGTCCAGCCTGTCCAGGTCGTTCCTGCCCAGCATTGCCTCGTGTAGGTACCGGTGTGAGTAGTAAGACGGGTAGTCCTGGTCCAGACTGTACTTCGTGAGTAGATGAAGGAACGTCTTCAGGTTGAGGCTCGTTCCCTGCAAGGACTGGAGCAGTTGTCTCTGTTCGGCTTGCAGGGAGGCGATGCCCGGCGCCAGGTCGGCGCGCGGCAGCTCGACCACCTCATGGATCACTTTCAGTGCACCGCCCTCCCCGCTCGGGATCTGTCTCAGGGCTTCCAGGGTGCTCAGTCCGAGCATATTGCCCAGCGGCTCGGCATCCCGGGGATGATCCACATCCTTGTACAAGACCGGGTTGATGTCACCGGCGCAGCCTTGTAGGAACAGGGCGATGGTGTCATCTGCGTCTCGCGTGGCGAGCCGCTTCCCTCCGCCAGGCCCTCGCCCGCTCAGATTGCGCTCGATCGCTTTCGAGGCGAAGCCGGTGAGGTCGGCTGTGTTGCCGCCGCTCGGCACCCCTTGTATGGGGTGGCAGGCGAAGTTGTAGACAACCGCCAGGGTTCGCCCATCGAGCCTGTCCAATCGCAGGATGCCGATCTCCGGATCGACCGGCCCGATTCCCTCGACCTCAGCATCGGGTGGAAGCGAGTAGGCGTGGCGGACGTCCGCCTCCCGGCCGTTCTTCAGTCTGAGCCGGCGGTTCTCCATGATACGGTCTTCGTGGCCGCGACCCGCACCCACCTTGACGGCGACCAGGTTCTGCCGCGCTGCGGTCACCGCCTGGATGGTCCGTTGCTCGACCTCCGCGCAGACCACGCCGTGGCAATGGCTGGCGTTGATCAGGATGTGCCGTGGCTCGATGCTCAGTTCGTTCCGCAAGCGTTCCCGCACGTTGGTCAGGTAGTCATTGCTGATGGAGCCGATCTCCGCGAGGGCGACGGCGTCCACGGTCACGATCACTGCCGTGGTGGCCCCATCCGTCACGACCAAAGCCTTGACATACAACGGGTCGTTGACGGGTCCAGCTTCATAGTTGGTGATGTCCACTCGCGCGACCCCTGCCTGGAGTTGGCCCGGCGGGGCGCCCCCGTTGCGGCTCTCGTCGCCTCTATCTGGACCGAGGCCGCCAGACAGGTGAGACGGGCCAGACGGCCCTGGTGCACTCGGTACTGCTGGCATGTATTACATCCTTCCTCCGGGTTCAGTCGGAACGGCCGGTGGCCGTAGGGCCAACGGGCGGAGTGCCCAGGCCAACACTCGATCCCGGTCAGGTGGCCGGTGCCTCCACCGCTGACCGGCGGTTCGCTCACCGCGACTGCTGGCGACCTCTTCCCCGCGTGGCCGGCGCCCCAAGGGCGGCAGGCTGGGGGTGCTCTCTAGTGCCCATGGGGTCTGTACGTCCTCAGAGCCTCTCGAATACAGCGGGCATTGAAGTAAGGTGCAGTTGGCACCCCGTCTGGCCTGCTCGCTGCTGCTGATCTGAGTCGGCTGGGTTGTGCTCACGTCTCGCTCTGAGTGTTTGACGCTTCGGCTCCCTTCTCCCGGCGACTGCTTCGCAGTCGCACAGGATCTCCTCGGCACGGCCCTCGTAGAGGTCCACCGGTCGCAGATTGCCGATGGATTCATGATAGCGCTCGTAGTTGTACCAGTGCTGGAAGCGCGCCACCGCCCGCTCCAGGTCATCCGGTGAAGTGTGGATCACGAGCCCCAGTCTGTTCTTGGCGGTACGGTTGAGGTTCTCGGAGCGCAAGCGCCGGTGGAGAAGTGCGCTGGGTGGCGGCCGAGACCTGAGGCACCGAAGGCCTCAAAGGTGTGACCACGGCGGATAGCAACTCGTAGCGGTAGTGGGAGCAGGTCACCTGGCGATGCTGGATTTCGCTTGCGCTTGGATGTCCTTCCGCGCCGCGGGACTTCTCCGATAGGCTCATAGAGACTGACACCGTTCGTGGGGGCAGCTTGCCGAGAGATGGGCGCGGGTGCCTCAAGTGACAATGGCATCGCGGGCACTTCAGGAGGAGCTTCAGGTGCGGTCGGCGATCTTGTCCACGTAGGCCTGCATATCGAACTTGCGCTCCAGTCCGCTGGCGCTCATGTAGCGGACCGTGCCGAAAATGTCGCGTTCGGCCCAGGGACGGTCATGCTTGCCGAAGCACCAGGCGATGCCCGCGTATGAATTGGGGTCGCGACCGTCCAGCTCGTAGCGGTTGTTCAGGTAGACCAGCCGCCGGTAGGCCTCGCGCGGATCTTCGGTCCACTCGATGACCTTCTTGCCCCAGTACATTCGCATGTAGTTGTGCATCTTACCGGTCACGACCATCTCCATCTGGGCGGCGTTCCAGTAGGGATCCCAGGTTTCGGCCGCCTCGAGCTCATCGAGCGTGTAGAGCTCAGGCCGCGGATCAGCCCGGTGCTTATACAGCGTCTTTCGCGCCCACTCGGGCACGCAGTCGAAGCTACCATAATCGGGGTTGTGGTGCAAGAAATTCATGCTCAGCTCGCGGCGCACGATCAGCTCCTCGAGGTAGGCGTCTGGCCCCGCGCCGCTGCGCTGGCTCACCGCGAGCGCAAGCTCCAGCGCAGACACCTGCCCGAAGTGCAGATAGGGGCTCATGTGCGAGACCCAGTTGAGCGCCGGCTGATTGCGCAGCTCGTGGTACCGCTCGAGGCGCTCGTCAAGGAACTGCTCGAACAGCCGCAGGGCTTGCGATGTTCCGCCCATGAAGTCGGGCGACGAGTGAACACCGCGATCGACCCTCAAGCGCGACAGCGCCTTCTGAGCATCGGAGACATCCGCGCTATTGAAGCGCAGGTCGAGGGAGCTGCGCTTCGGGATCGTTTCCCTCAGGGGAACGAGGTAGTCATCGAGATGACGATTCAGCTTCGGGCGAATCGTACGGGCGGCATACTCCTCCTTGTCGGAGACCACGTCCACCGGCACTACTACATCCGTCTCCACCTGCACGATCGGGCAGTCGAGCGCGTCGGCCGCCCTGTTCCGCCAGGTCTTCTGGAAGGGCAGGTAGCCCGCATCTGCCACCACCAGGCAGGCGCGTCGGCCGAACGCGATGGGCGCCGCGTCAGGCTGCGACTTGCGCACGACCATCTGCACGCCTCGCTCGCGGAGCGCCCCGTGCAGCTCGGCAAGGCCCTGGAGCATGAAAGCGTAATGGCGCCTGTTGGCTTCGAGATAGTCATCAGTGAGACCGAAACAGACGACGACGGGCTTTCCCAGGTCGTTGCCGCGGCGGATGGCGTACTCCAGTGCATGGTTGCACCGAGCGCGCTGGGAAGCCTGCATCCAGTAGAGCACGTAGTCGCCGTCGGCGACCGACTGGTCATTGAGCGGCCGGATGCGGGTGTCGTGGATCATGGGGGCCTCAGGGGTTCAGGGCCGCTAACGCGTAGCTGAGATGGTTGGCAAAGCTGACCCAGGGTAGCTAGCAAATCGGCGGGGCGCCGGCCACCCATTGGCCTGCCCCCATTAGTGGTGCCAGTTGCTGTGTGGTACCCCCTGCCTCTTGCTCTTCCCACCATCTTGGTGCCACCTGCAGTGAGAGAGTTCGGCCTGTGAGACAGAATTCCTGCCGTCGTCGTTGGGTCGTTGATGCCGTGCCGTTGGTGCCCTGCTCACCCCCATGGGGGTGAGCGTCGAGCGGGAGAAGTGCAGCACTCCACATGCCTGCCGCTCGCTGACCTGGTAGCTCATCTGCAGATACACCGCCGCAGCTCGGAGCCGGGCAGGCGTCAGCCCTTTTTTCGCAGCACGTCCTGCAGCATCGCCTTGTCCAGTGTCAGGTCAGCCACCAACTGCTTGAGCCGGCGGTTCTCATCCTCCAGTTGGCGCAGGCGACGGATCTCCGACACCCCAAGCCCGCCGTAGCGCTTCTTCCACCGATAGGAAGTGGCCTCGGCTACACCCATCTTGCGGCAGAGCTCGGCGACGGCGTGCCCGCCTCAGCCTGCTGCAGGGCGAACACGATCGGGGGCTCAGTGTAGCGCTTCCGCTTCATCCTCGTCAGTGGTCCTGGAACGAGCATACGCCTTCATCCACTCTCATTCCAGGTGGACCAAGATTCGGGGTTCAGACCAGTCGGGGCACTCGTGCAACTCAGCGCCGGATTCGCGCGACCTCGACCTGGTCGCCCACGGCGTAGTACCAGACCGGGACCACCCGGCCGACGTAGTCGCGCGCCAAGTCATCGTCGTCCACCTCGCCGGCCAGATGCAGGCAGGCGGGAGAGCTATTGCTGATTCCCTCCACCAGGCGGGCGGTGTGCCCCTCGCCCACCCACGCGCCATAGTAGTAGTCGTTGGGGCCGTCGGTCAGCTCGCCCGTCTCCTTGTTCGTGTGCCCGGTGACGAAGGGACCCTTGACGCCCAGTTCCAGACGACCGTTTTCGACGTTCGTGACCGGGAATCGGCTCAGGAGCGCGGGCTTGTCGAGCGTCACGACCAGGCGCCCCTCGCGGACCTCGGCCTGCTCAATGGTGTACATGGCGGTGCGCATGTCGTTGTAGATGCGAATGCCGCGCCCGCCCCCGAAGTCCGCCGTCGTCAACTCGTCCCCGGCGATGACGATCTCCCTCGCGTCGTAGTTAAGGGCCTCGATCTGCCCCTGCGCGTAGCCCGGCGACCGCCGTGGCCGGTCGCTTCCCTCCGCCAGCCCCCCGCCCGGCGATTCCTCCGAGTCGAGGGACCCGATCTGAACGTACTTGCGCACCTCGTCGCCCTCACGCACCACCACGCGCACGCCCAGCGGGCGGTGGGCCGTGGTGCGGCTGGGGCCCCCGGGGATGTGGATGGTGATCTCGTCCACCCCGTCGGGCCGCTCGACCTCCAGCACGATAGGGTCCGTGGACATGACCCGCACGCCCAGTATCTCCGGCTCCTCCTGGAAGGGGTCGAGCACGGTGAGGTAGTGCGTGGGCCCACCCGCCTCAACATGCCTGCGGACCAGCAGGTAACCGGCCTTGTCCTCCACCCAGACCGGGGAGCGCCCCTTGCCCATGATCGCCTCGACCGGGCCGTCAACCGGGACGATATGCAGAGCGATCCCGTCGCCCTCGGGCAGTCCCGAGCGCCAGGTCCAGGTAGCCGGGCGGTCAAGCGGCGCGCGCCTGATCTCGGTCAGGTAGCTGGGGAAATCGCCCGAGGGATGCTCGTGGCCCCAGCGGTCAGTGTAGGCGGCGAACTCGGGCACATGCGGCCCGGCCAGCGTGCCGGTCTCCTGCACCGCCCAGTCAAGCTCCGGCGCCTCGGGCTCGACGTACATCGCCAGCCAGCTCTGGTCATGCTGGTCGCCGCCGTTCACCGCGAACAGGTCCACCACGTAGAAGCGCTCCTCGTCCACCTCAACCATCACGTCCGTGCGCTCGTAGAGATCGCACGACAGGCTCTCGTACGGATTGTGGTGGGCGGTGACCACATGTACGCCATCCACGGACGCGAACAGGTTCGCGGCGTTACGGAAAAAGCGCGGGGAAGTGAACCGGCTCTCATTGACCGTCACCGTGTTGTGGGCCATATTGTGGCTGTCCCACTGCCAGCGATAGTCCCAGGTGCGCGGGTAACCCAGGTCCTCGAGCAGCTCGACGCCGCGCGCGTACAGCCCGATGGAGAGCTGGTCCATCTGCCGGTGTCCGATGGTAGAGGAGTAGTTGAGCGTCAGGGCGCGGCTGTTCGGGTACTCTCCGGCTTCCAGAATGGCAACACCGTACCCGTCCAGCAGCCGGCTCCTGCGCTCTATCCGCGATCGAGGGTCCTCGAGTGCCCTGCGAAGCTCCTCCTCGGGATAGGGCTCCCAGAGCTCACCCTTGAAGAACTCGCCATCCATGTTGGTGAGGGCGCGGGCGAAGCGGGGGTCGCCGTACTTCAGGAATGCGAACAGGTTCTCGGCGCCGGCCTGGGAGTATCGCTGCGGGCCCACTCGCCGGGGTTTCCGCAGCCCGCCGTTGTCGCCGATCGGGGGCAGCCAGTAGTCCAGCACCGAGCTATCAATGAGGTGGTTGAACAGTTCCTTCGCCTTGGGGTTTGCGAAGATATCTGGGTAGCGCTCCTCGGGGAACTCGCTGGGATGGAGCGCGCGGATCTCGTCCATGGCCTTGGAGGCGCGGATGAAGTCCAGCTTGATCTTGTTGTAGTTGGGGCTCTCATGCCCGCCGCCGTCCCGGGTCAGACCGTTGTCCATGATGTAAGCGGACCGGCCGATGCCATGGTAGGTGTACTCCACCATGTCCCTACTGTTGGGATGTCTGTCGCCGTAGTCGTCCAGCACCAGCGCGAGGGCCATCGCGCTGGCCTGGTGGTGCCCCTGGTTCCCGTGCACCAGACCGCGCTGCAGGGCGACCATCCCCGAGCGCAGGATGTAGCTCTCGATGTACTCGCGCAGGTCATCGCCGGTCTCGACTGGCATCCCCTTGCTCTTCACGAACGCCAGCACCTCGGGGTCATCGAAGGCATCGTACAGCCCATCGTAGGCGTAGGTGATCCACTCGAGCATGAAGGTTCCCCAGATCAGGTCGGTGATCAGCCCGCCCTGCTTCCACTTGTAGTGCGGGTGGTAGCCTCCGTAGGGCCCCAGGTAGGTCCGCTCGGTGCGGTCCTCGAGGTCGAAGTCCGTGCCCTCCCAGCCGTAGTTGGGGTACTGTGTCGCCAGGCGGGCCATCAGGATGCAGCCCTTGCGGGCGTACACAGCATCGCCGGTGAGCAGGTACGCCTCGGAGAAGGACTTCAGCGCCGGCACCACGACCGAACCGTAAGCCATGTGCGCGTACTCGATCAGGAAGTAGTAGCGCTTGCCCTCGTACAGGCAACCCGAGCCATCATCCGGGAAGTCACCGGAGGTCATGTCGCCCTGGTCGTAGCGGTTGCTGGGATACCACTCCCCGCCGACCGGACACTGGATCTGATACGGATGGGCGATGGGGTCAATGCGCCAGGGGTTGAAACTGTTGAACTTCTTGATCTCCCCGCCGTGCACCGGGCACATCGCACGGGGGTGCTCGCCGTAGTCATAGGTGCGGGGAATCTCGGTGGTCGGCTGTAGGAGCCAGATGAACTCGTCGCTCTGGGCGGCGAACTTGCGGGCGGAAACGTAGATTGGCCCGATGTAGTAGCGTATTGGGTCGCCGCGCTCGACGATGCGCTCCAGTTGCTTCTTCGCCCAGTCGCACTTCTCGACGTTCTCGTGGGCAATCGCCACCCGCTCAGGCGTGAAGTAGGTCGGGCCGGACTTGGCTGAACTCGACGCGCAGACAGCCGTGGTCAGAAACAGCACGATCAACCCTCTCATCTGGCCAGTCCTCCGAACATGCTGAGTACCGACTGGGGCTTGTGCGGCCTCATGCCCTTGCGGTGTCTTCGCCACTCCTCGATGAGCACCTGCGCCACCGTTGCCCCCTGCGCAATCTCCACGTGCGCCTGCCACAGCTTGTTGATGATCTGCTCGGGGGTGTGCCCGCAGGGTCCCAGAACTGGTCTGCACGGGTTGCGGAGCCTGGATTCCCGGCGCCCTGGGCGTATCCTTCCCGAAGACGCGTGTCGAGGACGAAGGTCCTGCATCGAAGCATCCAGAGCGATGAGCGAGTCACGGGAACCCCGAGCTTTGGGAGGGCCTCGACTGGGTGGCCACCGCCACGCCGCTGGGGTGGGCCAAGTGGGAGATCGACGGCGCGGCCCAGCGGCTGACCTGGGAGGCCGCGGGCGGGCGAACCGGCGCCCGCTGCGTCAAGGCCACCGGCGTGCGCAACGGCTGCTTCATCCAGTCGGTGCCGGTGCAGCCCGGGCAGTCATGGTTCACCTCGATATGGGTGCGGAGTACCGGCTCGCCGCAGGCGGTCCCGCAGCTCGTGCTGCGCTGGCGCGAAGCGGACGGGGTATGGACGGCCGACGAGAAGATGCTGCACGTGTCCGGCGAGGGCGGCGCCGATCGGTGACAGCAGTTGATGCTGGTGCTCACGGTACCGGAGGAGGCGGGCCAGGCGGTGCTGCTGCCCGGCGCCAAGGACCAGTTGCCTGAGGACACGGCGCTGTTCGACGACGTGCGCATGGTGCCCCTGCCCGACGACCTCGGCCCGGAGCAGTGGCTGCGGCAGGGCAGCCCGCCGCTACCACCGCCAGTAGATGTAGGGGTCGAAGTCCCCATCCATGTCCGGCAGCCGCCGCCA
>CBFDBV010000058.1:0-15349 GCA_965603135.1 uncultured bacterium | reverse complement strand
TGGCTTTCCTCCAACCCCGGCCTGCGGTCATTTGACTCTGCCGCGTCCAGCGGGTATCGTGCAGAGCGTAGAGGGCGCGCAGACCTCCAGTCGTGTGCGAACATTGCCCTGCGTCCCAGCGTCATCTACTGAAACGGATACCGTCGAGAGGAGACGTTGCGTGAAGTACACACTGACCACCATCGCGGCTCTGACCTGGCTTGCGACAGTCGCCGCTTGCGCCGATGAAATCAGGTGGCACGAGAGCTTTGAGGCCGCCCAGCAGGCTGCCCAGGCGAGCGATAAGCCCATCATGGCGGACTTCTGGCGGGCCGGGTGCGAGCCCTGCGATATGTTGGACGAGCAGACCTACGTGGACCCGGCCGTAATCACCAAGGCCACGGAATTCGAGTCCGTGAAGGTCAACACTCGGGTTGAGTACGATCTCGCGACCAGGTACGCGATCGCGTTCGTGCCGACCATCCACTTCATGACACCGGGTGGGGTGGTGGTGCGCACCGTGTCCGGCTTCGCGCTGCCCGAACCCTTCCTGGCCGAGATGACCCGCGCGCTGGAGGCCTACGACGCTTTCAAGCTCGCCGCCGAGCTGGAGCCGAAGTTCGCCGAGAACCCCGATGACGCCGGGCTCGCCCTCCAGATAGCCGAGGCCTACCGGCTTTCCCGGCAGTTCGACAAGGCTGCGCAGTACGCTGCAAAGGTCCTTGAGCTGGCCGGCGATGATGCCGAGATCAGGCTTAAGGCGCTTCTCATCAGGGGGATGTCGCTGGTGCAGGCAGGAGAGCCGGGCGAAGCGGTCGAGCCGCTCTCCGCGTTCGTCGCCGAGAACCCCGACAGCGAGGACATCTGGGACGCGAAGCTCTACCTGGGCTTCGCCTACCTGCAAGTTCGCCAGGAGGACAAGGGCGTCCCGCTGCTCCAGGAGGTCGTGGACAACACGGCGGAGGACGCTCGCGTCCACGTGATCGCCACGCGGCTTCTCGCCTGGCAGGCGAGCATGAGCGGGGGCACACCGTAGCGGGTGACTACTCAGCTACCACGGGGTATTGTCGGGCTGGAAGCTGAAAGCGCGCCGGCGCAGGCCGACCCACGCGGATGACTGGCCCTACTGGAACGCAATCCAGCCTCTGCTCGAAGACAATCACGGCCTGGCGGTCGGCGTCGAGCACGGGGAAGGTTGTGGCCACGCAGGCCACGGTTGCCGCGATCAGCAGAAAGTCAATGGTCAGAGCCCGCATGATGTGACCCTCCTGTTGTCTGGTTGCTGGGTAGTGCGGCCGGGTGCCGGAATCATGTGGCGGGGTATTCGCCGGAGATGGCGAGCCGCCTCGTGGTCAGGTCTGCAAGTCCAGCCTCTCAAGGGAGGGGACGAAGCTCCAGGACCGTGGTCGAGGTCGGCGGGAGTTGGATGGGCAGGGCTTTGCCTTGGCCCACTTCCTCGCCCGTCAGGGCGTCGGTGACAAGGCACTCTCGGGGCAGCCTCAAGTTGCGTGCTCCGCCCTGTTCGGTGTGTATGACCAGGCAGTGCGAATCGGCCCGCACCACGTCATCGGTAGTATCGAGGTAACGATGGACGCCGGCTTCCCGCATAAGGTTCGCCAGCAGTTGGCGCGGGACGAAAGGCGCGGCGCAGAAGACGCTCGTAGCCCTGCCCTTCCCGCTCGCGACGAGCCCGGGATACGTCGTGCCCGAGACGCGGCCCAGAACACGCCCGCGAGCGCCCCTGGACACCAGCCCCGGCCCGAACATCCCCTTCCCAAAGGCACAGACGCTGCGGGGAGCAACCTCGCCCGCCAGAGAACGCAAGTTGCGCAATTGAACCTCGCAGAGCCCCACATTCGCGGTACTCCCAAGCACGAACTTCATGCCCTGCAGAGGCAGGGCTATCTTCTCCGGCTTCTGCTTGGCCCACGGTGCATTGTCGAAGGCGGCCAATGGGTATTCGAAGTTCCGCCAATCGCCGGCCACGATGACCTCTTCGGGTGTGACGAACTCCGCCCAGTCCGCGTCCTTTACGACGCACTTGAAGCTGAGCCGCGAGCACTCCCCCGTTAGCTTCAGGTCAAAGCCGATTCCGTTTCCGTCCGGGATGGGAGCGTGGAAGTGGATGTCGGTCCAGGAGTAGCTTGTGTCAAAGCTCCAGCTCACGCCACCCTCAATGGCCGCCACATCATAGAGCTTATAGTGCTTCTCCATAGTCATGGCGTCGCGTGGATTGTGCCAGTTCTCGGTCTCACCGAAGGCAGGCACGGGCGCGCTCCCCGTTGGGTTGATGGTGAACACCTGACTGCGTGGGAGATCGCGGGTCAGCGGATCATCTGCGCCGGTGACCTCCACAACTGCCGGCAGCCAGCTCTCAAGCAACTCAAGGTCCAGGCCCGTTATCCGCGAAACGCGCTCAACCGAGATGCCGCCCGGATCACACAGGCCCGGCGCCCACAGGAACACCATCGCGTGCTCGCCCCCCGCGCGCAGCTCCTCAATCTCCGCCGCCTGCTGCTCCGTCATTTGGGCGACGTTCAGGAACACGAGCATCCGGTAACGCGACAGGTCTGCCTCCGCCAACTGAGAGAGGAGCAGCGCATCGAAGGGAGCCCCGAGGTGATACATCTCGGTCCCGACCTCCTCCACCAGCCGATGCGCTATCGTCATCCCGTCACCGTCACTGAGGTAGTAGCCGCTTTCCAGGTCGCACACAAGCGCGATCTCCGCCGCCGGCTGGCGCGGTATTGAGACGGCTCGCGTCGCCAGCTCCTGCAGATTCGCGGCCTCGGCCATGATATGCGGCTCGTCGAACCATCCTCCCTGCCCCTCCGGGCCGAAGTCCACGAACCAGAAGCCCGTGTGCTCGGTCAGCGCCGTGGTGAACTCCCGGCGGATCGCTGCCAGCGACTCCATGAGGTTCGCGGTCCGCCCGTGCTCATTGCGGGGGTGAAGGTAGGTGCGGATGTCGCCCTCGAGTATGTGCGTCTTGCCGGCGTAATTGAAGGCGGCGGCGAGGCTGCGCAGGCGGCCGTCCTGTCCCATCAGCCGATACGAGTAGGCGTACGGAGCAACGAAGTAGTCAACGTAAGGGGACCTGAACAGACGCTCAAGCTGCAAATGCCCGCCCTGGGTCTGCGGCCTCACGCCGAAGAAGTAGCCGTAGTAGACACCGTAGAGCGCGTGCTCCTGCGTCTCCTGCTTCGCGATGCGCCCGAAGAACTCGATGTCGTCGGCGATGACCTGCTGTTGGCAATGATAGTAGTCAATGACGCGCCGCTCCTGCGCCGGCTTCCTGAAGGCGATGAGCTGGGAGGTCTTGCGCGGCTCAACACCTGGCACCTGGACGGTGTCGAAGGTCACCTCGGCGTCATTCCAGGCCTGCCGCAGGTCAGCCACGCTCTCGTACTTGTGCCGCAGCCACTCGCGGAAGGTCCGCGTCATGGCCGCTCCGGTATCCGGGTACTGGTCGGTCCAACTCCCGAAGTAATGCCACTCGGCGTAGATACCGTAGCAGGCGTGGTAGCCGATCACGCGCTTGCCCCACGGCTGAGCCTCAAGATGCTGAATCAGGGCACGCCAGGCTTCGCCGGTATCCCGCAACCAGGCCTCCGAGGCCGGTGAGGCGCGCTTGCAGCGGCGCGCCTCGTCGCTGCTGTCAAGCTGGTCGGAGGTCGCGTATGCCACCCACTCCGTAGGGTGCTGCTCCATCCACCAGTTGGGAGGTATCAAGCGCACGAGCAGCATCAAGTGCGCATCCGGGTCCACCGAGAGGTAGGCGCGAATCTGCTCGTCAACCGATGAGAAGTCATACTCTCCGGGGTCCGGCCAGCACTTGTCTATTCTCACATAGGGGCAGAAGAGGTGTACGCCCGCGTCGCGGAAGTTGGCGATCTGCCGGCGACCATGGTCATCGAGCGGATCAATGCTGCCCCGGTACATCACCACCGGTCGCGGCTCGCCATTGATAAACAGGGCCGGGGCGCCGTTGTGAGGCCTCAGCGCGGCATGTGCTGGCTCCTCCCCCGCGAACTGCTCGCCCGTCGCCATGAGCGTCTCCCGCCAGCGCGCGTGGGCGGTCGCCTCCTCGGCCGTGATGAAGACATTCATGTGATAGCCTGGAATACCTATCCACGGCGCCTTGAAGGCACTGCCGACGATCTTCGCCCGCGGCCACTGAGCATCATCAAAGCCCGGCTGGTTCCAGCCCTCCTGCTCGGTCTTCGCCGCTCGCCACGACTCATCAGAGTTGATGACCAGCCCCTCATCGTTGTCGAGAGTAATGAGCAGCCGAGCGATGACCCCTGCCGGTCCGCCAGCATTGTATGCCTCGATGGCAATGACGTTGCGCCCCGGTCGCAGCAGCTCCGTCAGAGCATAGCGGCAGGAGCTCCCGCGACGCTCGACCGGATCTGAGAGCGCCGCGCCGTTGACCCACAGGGCATGACCATCGTCCACCAGCAGCCACAAGTCCGCCGACTTCACATCTGCCGGCAAGTCAAAGCTCTTGCGGAGCCATCGGCTCTCGCGGATGCAGTCATTAGGCGCGGATTCGGGGAACCAGACCCATTGTGAGGCCGTCTGCTGCGCCTCAACGGGCACAGCCGCGATCAGCATCAACAGCCCAAGCGCCAAGTGCCAGGACGACAGCCTTTGCGTCATTGCTGACCTCCGTATTGTGTGTCACATCAGACGCTGCAAGCGCATCGAGCATGACCGGAAGGACAGAGCTGGACCGAGACTGCAACTACTCGGGCACGATTCTCTCCACCGCGAAGATCACGGGCCTGTAGCCGTCGGTGCAGCACGCCACCGTTTTCCCCGGCTTCGACCCGAGGAAGTTGCCGCCGCGGGCCAGCGTAACGACGTACTTGTGGATGTCCGCCCAGGCCCAGCTACAGAAGCCCTCGGGCATTCCGAGGTCCTTCCCGGAGACGATGAACTCCTGCCCCTCGGTCAGGCGGCTGCACGGCGCCCACTCGTTCGCGGCGTACTCCCGGACTGCGTCCTCAATGAGCAGTCGCCGCAATACCGTTATCTTGACATCCGCGCACACCACGCACACCCCCTGCGTCTGGAAGTAAACATCGCGCGCTCGCGGCCCGCTATTCGCCAGCGATCTCGTACCAGACCGTTCGGTACTGCGGCCCAACGCTGAAGCTCGCGGCTCGCTCATCCGCCGCGACCTTCTGCCCCCGCGTCCCGGTGCCATCCAGCACATAGGCCGCGAGGCCGTCCCGGCCCGCCAGTGTGATGGTCGCCTCGACCCCTTCGGCGATGCTTGGCCCTTTGCCCCAGGCGCGCTTGACGGTGGTGCGCTTCTCGTCCCAGCCCATCTCCTGGTTCTCCGCGCCGGACATCACCACCAGCAGCATCCGCGCCGACTCGCTGATGGGGCGGTCATCCATGCTGGTCAGAGCCAGCGCCGCCCAGCCGGTCTCGGTCTGCCCGACCTCAAAGCGCACCTCTCCCAACTCCAGCGTCTGCCCGGCCACGGGGCCCAGGACAAGCTTGGTCTTCGCCGTATCCACTGCGAACACGCCGCCATCGTCCTCGGCGGCGCTCCAACGGACCTCGGGGTCTCCCTGCCAGCCCAGATTCTCGAGGGCCCTGACCTGGAGCTTGTCAGCGTCAACGAACTCGATGGCGAGCTTGCGGCGCAGCGCCTCCTCGCACTCGACACCCACCTGCTCCCACATCCCTGAAGTGCCGTTGGCGTGCTCTCGTACCAGCTCCGGCAGACGGCCCCGCGGAACAAGCAAGGTCAGCTCGCCCGGCGCCACTCGCACGTCCCCCCGCCGGAACAGGTTCGCCGCCACCGGGAAGAACGCGAGCTTCGCCGGGTCGCAGGCCATCCGGAAGTACCCCTGGATCGCCGCTTCGCTCCAATCCTCCGGCTGCTCCCCGTAGCAGAACTGAAAGATGCCGTCCCAGTCCTGGAGCCCCGCGAACGCCGCAAGCATCGGCATACACTCCGCGCGATAGTCGTTCGGCGCCGGGTGGTTGTACTCGCTGACGGTGTACGCCATGCCCGCCACCCGATACTGCGCCAGGCGCGTGAGAGTATCTGAGCCGAGCGCGGCGGTCATCGGCGTGTTGGGGATGTACCAGTCATTCCCGTCCCAGGGCTTGTTGGGGAAGCGTGGGTGCTGCCAGTAGGCGTGCACGTCCACGTAGTCCATCTGCGATTCGCGCCAGACGCCGCCGATGCCCCCGTAGGTCGCCTGCGTGTCAACTACCTGCGCGTGCAGCCCCAGGTCCTGCTTGAGGAAGTCGCGCATCCCGTGGGTGTAACGCCGCTCCAGCTCCATCACGAACGCGAACCAGTCGCTGCGTCCCTGGGCGGTCGCCGATGCGAGCGGCAGCTCCACGTTCTCAGCCTCCAGGCTCTGCTCCTCCGGCAAGCCGCGCCGCCCGCCGGGCCGCAGGCTGATCTCCGTGAGCCACACCTCGCCCAGCTTGTTGGTGTTGTTGAAGCTCAGCCGCGTGTGCTCAGGCAGCGGCTCCTTCGCGCGGAAGGTGAAGCTAAATTCCTGCCACTGCTCATTCACGTCTATCTGCTCGCTCAGCCCCACGCCGCGCCAGTCCGCTATGTCGTACCTGGCGGAGACATGGATCGTCCTCGCGGGGCTGGCCTTGACCTTGAAGCTCACCGTGTACAGCTTGCCGTCCTCGAGCGTGTGCCCAACCTGGTGCACCTGGAAGTGCCAGCTCTTCTCCCCGAGCGCGGTCAGTTGCGCGTGCAGCACCTTGCCAAGCTCCGGATCGGCGATGACCTCCATCATCCCTTCAGCGGGCTTCGGCGTCTCCAGACGCCACTCATCGGTGCCCTGCGCGAAATCCGCGTTGCGGAGCATCTCCTCCCCCAGCGGCTGGGAGCCCTCGTCCCACGCCGTCTCCAGTGCGGCGGTCGTGGCGTACTTCTCCTTCAGCCAGGCCATCCAGAGGGCGCGAAGCTGGCCGAGGTAGGGCTCCGGCAGCTTGTGCAGCGTGGTCCCCATCGCGTAGCGCAGCGCGCTGTTCTCGTTGTTCAGCTCCACCATCGCGATGCACGGCTCATCCACGTACGCCGTCTTGGTGTACGCGTTCACGTGCGTGAGCAGCTCGCGCGCGTACTGCTTCTGAAGCTCGACCATCCTCGGCTCGAAGTTGTCCAGGCCCTTGTCGTACTTCGGCCGCTCATCGTACTTCTCGAAGCCGTCCGCCTCGCGGAACTTCCGGGAGACGTGCAGGTTCAGGTTCGTGTATATCCCGTGCTGCTTGAGCTGGTAGATGATCCAGTCGAGCCGATCGAGCTGCGCGGCGTCCACGTGCTGCCGGTCCTCGTAGGCCGGGTCCCAGATACCCCGGGGGCTGTGATGGCAGTCCATGTGATGGAAGCGCACGCAGTTGATCCCCAGGGCCGCCATCCGTCGCGCGATCTCGGGCGCTCTGTCCTTATCCGGGAAGGCATCGTCGAACGTCAGGTTGGTGGCCAGGAAGCGGATGCGCTCCCCCTTGGCATCCACGAAGTGCCCGTCCCGGATCGTCACGAACCCGTCCGCCCCGGCCACGGTCGCATTGTGCGCGGAGACGTTCGCCACGCTATCCTCGGCCAACTCCGAGATGACGAACTCGAACCAGCCCTCAGGAACCTCGGCCCACGCTGCCCAGCACACGCCAAGTAACGCCAGGATCAGGCCGTATCTCATCCCATTCACCTCGCATCATATCTCCGTTACGGGCTCCCAGCGGCCGCTCTCGGCCGAGGCCTTGACCGCCTCGTCCACGGCCTGCGCGTGCGCGCCGTCATAGAGCGTCGCCGTGCCCAGCTCGCGGCCAGTGACCGCCGTCAGGAAGTCGAAGATGGAGTGCATATGATAGCGCATCCAGCCCACGTTCTGCTTGGAGGAGGGAAGCGCGTGAGGCGGGGGGTACTTCTGAACGGTGGCGATTTGCGTGAAGCCCTGCATCCCGCCCAGCTCGCCGCCCGGCGCGGTCTCGTCGTAGGCATACAGCCAGTCTGCCTCCATCATGCTCCACTTGAGCGCGCCCCGGTCGCCGTAGACCTGAAACTCGACCTGGTCCTGGGTGCCGGTGGCGTAGCGCGATGCCTCCAGGATGCCGAAGGCCCCCGACTTCATCTCGGCCTCCAGGGCCACGTAGTCGTCCACCTCGACCGGCAGCATCTTGGAGCGGTCGTCCGCCGACGGGCGCTCAGTGACCCAGGTCTTCGTTGTGCCGCGCACCGCCACATAGTCCCCGAGCAGATAGCGCATCAGGTCAATGATGTGCGAACCCAGGTCGGCCAAGCAGCCGCCACCCTCGGCCAGTCGCCAGGTCACCGGCCTGGTCGGGTCGGCGTAACCGGCGTGAAGGTAGGCGGCGCGGAAGTGATACACGTGGCCCAGGAAGCCGTCCTCGATCAGTTGCCGCGCGCGCATGGTCCCGGGGATGAACCGGCACTGAAAGGCCATCCCGTGGCTAAGCTCCGGGTGCGCTCGTGCGGCCTCGACTATCGCGCGGGCGTCATCGAGGCTCACCGTCAGCGGCTTGTCGCAGTAGACGTGCTTGCCCGCCTCAAGGGCGGCGATGACCTGGTCGCGGTGGAGGCTGTTGGGCGTGGCCACGTCAATGACGTCAATGTCATCGCGCTCCAGCAAGTCCTCGAAGCGCGTAGTGCCGAACTCGAAGCCCCCGATCTGCCGGGCCTTCTCGGCGGTCTGCTGGCGGGAGGTGCACACGCCCACCATTCGGCACGTCGCGGGCGGTGGGGCGTAGAAAAGCTGGAGGTTCTTGAAACCGTTGGTGTGGACCTTGCCGATGAAGCCGAAGCCGGCGATGCCGATGCCCAGCTCCGGGACGCCCTCTAGCGCCATCTTTCGCACCTGCCTTCGTGTCTCAAGGTTGCCTCTGTGGCGCGCGTTAATCGAAGAACCTTATGTTCGGGCCGCCAGCTCTCTCCGCGTATCCCTCATCTACGAGAATGGCGCCCACGTAGGAAGCGAGGCCAGTGGGGTTGACGTGCTCCTGCAACCACGCTCCGACACTGCCGGCCGGCGCTTTGTCGCGGGAAGTCCCCATGTTCGCGGTACGCCCGCAGAACTGCGTGAGCAAGGCCGCGTACTCGTCCGCGGAGACGGAGGCAACGTGGGCATAATCCGTGCCGTAGTGAATTGTCGTGCCCTCTGCGACGGACCCAGTGTACTGGAAGCTGCTCTTTTCACCCCAGGTTGGCAAGGTTTTCATGTAGCACGCCTCCTACCGACATAGTGGTCGCTGACCTTCCTCAAGCCCCGGAGGATGTCCTCAACGTCCTCCAGCGTGTACCCCTCGTTCCAGCTTGCGGTGAAGACGTTTGCCATCCCCCAGTTGGTGCCCGGGTAGTCCTCTCGCACGTATTGGACCTTTCTGCCGTACGGCAGCTCCCAGGGGAAGTCGCCGCTGCCGTAGGCTCGATGCTCGGCGATGGCGGGAAGCATGCAGATCGGCTCACCGCGGGCCGCGCCGGTGGCGAAGGGCAGGCCCTCGGCCGAGATGGCGCCGCCGAAGGTCACGGTATCCACGCCCAGCGCCTCTTCGTCAATGGTGAAGTGCACCCGCCACCAGGTGTGCTTCGCCTTCTCATGTATCTTCGGCGGGTTGATGCCCTCTATCTCCGCGATCCCGGCCACCAGCGCCCCTGCGGTCTCCTGGCGGCGCGAGATGATGCGGTCCAGCTTCCGGGTCTGCGCCAGCGCGACCGCCCCCACCAACTCGCTCATCCGGTAGTTGATGCCGATGCGCTCGACGGGTCGGTTCTGGCCGGTCCGGTCGTAGTACTTGTCGTGGAAGCGGACGGCGTGATCGTACAGTTCATCATCGTCGGTGAGGACGATGCCGCCGTCGCCGGTGGTGATCTGCTTGCTCTGCTGGAGCGAGAAGCAGCCGAAGTGCCCGAAGGTCCCCACGCGCTTGCCATCCCACTCGGCATCGTGGGACTGCGCGCAGTCCTCCACGAGCCTGAGGTCGTAACTCTCGACGAAGGGCATAATCTCGTCCATGTTGCAGGGCTGGCCGGAGAGGTGGACGGGCATCAGGGCCCGCGTGCGGTCGGTGATGCGCTCCTCGATGCTGGCCGGGTCCATGAGCAGCGTCTCCCGGTCAACGTCGGCGAAGACCGGCACGCAGTTGCACTGCACGATGGCGATGACCGAGCCCATGTCCGTGACGGTGGAGGTGATGACCTCGTCGCCGACCTCCAGCCTGAGGGCGCCCATCGCGGTGTGCAGGGCGGCGGTGCCCGAGGTCACGGCGCAGGCGTGCTTCGCCCCGTGACGCGCGGCGAACTCCTGCTCGAACTGCTTGACCATCGTGCCGTACTGCCAGCCGAGGCTGCCGGACTCGATGACCTGGCGGAGCAGGTCCATCTCCTCCTCGCCGAAGTCGCGCCCGCTGGCGTTCGAGATGGACGGCCAGGGATTCTCCGCCGTGTCGCGCGTCTTCGGGCCGCCGTTGACTGCAAGCTCCTCGCTCACGGTAGGGACCTCCTGAAGTCAGTGGTGCAAGTCATCTACACGCGCCCACCTGCCAGAGCATCGCCAAGTCGCACAGTGGGGGGGGTCTGGGCGCACTATCCGCCTTGGCTGCCGTTAGCTACGGTTGTGGGGTGGGCGGGTTGGGGCCCCTGGGGCCTCCCCGCGGTGGGGGGACGGCGCCTTCCCCATTCGGCCCCTCCATTCCCGGCAGCGGTGGCGTTCGCCGTTGTCTGTTAGTGCGATGTCGGAGCCACCACCACGTATTCTATCCTGCTGCCTGCGCCAGCTTCGATCCGCTGTATGCCTTGCAGGTCGCGCAGCGGTCCCTCTCGCCGCTGTTTGATGACCACGCATCGCCCCGCCACGCGCCTCGCCTCGCTCAGAGCGGCCGCGCTCAGCTTGCGGTGCTCGCCGACCACCCTCAGCGGCGCCATGGCCCGCGAGCGCTCCAGCGTCTCCTCAAAGAAGGGGTCGAAGTACACGACGTCAAAGGCTTCCTCGGACAGGGAGGAAAGGACCTCCTCGTGATCGCCTTGCCGCGCCTGAATGCGCCGCATCGCCTCGATGAGGCCGGGCCCGCTGACTTCGCACGTCTTCAGCCCATCAATGGTCAGCTCGGCCACGAGGGGGCTGACCTCGATGCCGACGATGCGCCCGCGCTCGCCGACCACCCAGCTTGCGACGATGGCGTCGCAGGCCCGGCCCAGCGTGCAGTCGAGCACCTCGTCGCCCGGCTGGAGGCTCATCGCGATCACCATCGGGTCGCCGCGGCCGTCCTGGATGTTGTGGATACGCGTGCGCGCCATGTTGGGGTGGAAGAAGTACTGGAGGCCCGGCGTCGCGCTCCGCGCGCCGCTCCCCACCGCCACAGCCGCGCCCTCGTGCGGCAGCATCAGTGCCACGCGCTGGGCGGTGACGGTAAGCACGCCCTCGACGCCCTCGTCGTGACAGATCGCCTTCAGGCTGCGGTCACGCCGCGGCACGAAGGGGACGCCGAGCCGCTGCGCCCACTGACGAGCAGCAATACTAAGCTCACCCGTGGGCTTGCGGGAGGTGCTGACGACGTACGTTGGAGTACCCATTCGGCCATGCACACTTCACTGGGAGGGGTTTCTTCACAGTGCGGTACCGTCGAGGTAGGACGAAAGCCTCTCCGTTACGAGGGATCCGACAAGTTGGGCGAGACTCAGCAGATGTTCCGCGCTGTCGCGGTCTGTCGGTTCGTAGTCCCCCGGGTACCGATGGAGCACGGCATGAGGCGTGAGGTCTCGCGCCGGGCGAGCCCGATGCGCGATGTCAGGTTCCACATCGGCCACGAGTTCCAGCAGGTAGGAGAGATCGTGAGTTCTGGGAATGTCAATCCGGTGGTAGACCAAGAGGGCCTTGAGGAGCTTCTCGGCTGCCTGTTCTGCGTGGAAGGCCACGGCGTTAAACGGGCCGGGCAGCCCCTCAAGTAGCACCCTGGCGGCAGTCATGTCCTCCTCTGCCTTCTCCAGCCAACCGCGCGCAAGATCCCACTGGAGCTCATCATCGGTGTTCATAGAGAACCTTACCGGTCCTGTTTGCCGGATAGGCTAGGCCGCCGATGATCCCTTTCGTCTCTTCGAACTCGTCCTCGCCCATCACAAAGAGGTCAATCCCAAAACGGCGCCTCGGCAGCAGGGACCGGAGGTGAAGAATCGTCTCCAGCTTGCGCGGATGGCCCTCGCATATGACCAGGAGGTCAACGTCGCTGTCCTCACGAGCAGAGCCATCTGCGCGGGACCCAAACAGCAACACGCGCCGCACGCCTGGCTGCCGGCCCAGGATGTCGGCGATCTGCCGGATCGTTCTCTCGTCCGCCCGCGCCATTACCGTGATGCCCCACCTCCTGATGATCACCGGTGCCATTCTACCTCACATTGGGGCCGAGCGTCAACTTGCCGACCCTCTGGGATGCGAACACCAGAGCATACGGCATCCTCTCAGCCCTTGCCCGCTCTGCTTAGCAAGCCGTAGACGATGCTGTCGGTCAGGGCCTGCCAGCTCGCCTCGATGAGGTTCTCGTGCGCGCCAACCGTGCCCCACGTCCGACCGTTATCCTGCGTCTGTATCAGCACGCGCACCGCCGCCTCAGTGCCCTCGCTGGCGTCCAACACCCGGACCTTGTAGTCAACCAGATGCAGCGTCTCGAGGTCGGGGTAGTGCTCGCGCAGCGCCTTGCGCAGCGCCTTGTCGAGAGCATTCACAGGCCCGTTGCCGTTGGCCGCGGTGTGCACCATCCGGCCCCCGATCTCTACCTGGACGGTGGCCTCAGCAAAGGGCTCCTCCGCCTCGCTGTGCTTGCCCATTATCACCCGGAAGCCGTGCAGCTCGAAGAGCTTCGGGGCCTCGCCGAACACGCGCCGGGCCAGCAGCTCAAAGGAGCCCTCGGCGGCCTCGTACTGAAGGCCCTGGTGCTCCCTCTGCTTGACGGTGCGCAGCACCTCCTGCACGCGCGGATCATCTCGCGTGACCCCGGGATAGATGTGCTGGAGCTTGTTGACGATCGTGCTCCCGCCCGCGTAGTCGGAGATGAGCAGCCGCCGCTCATTGCCGACGCTCTCAGGGTCCACGTGCTCGAACGACTGCGGCGTCTTGAGCACCGCGTTGACGTGCATCCCGCCCTTGTGCGCAAAGGCCGAGGCGCCCACGTAGGGCGCTCGCACGTTCGAGGCCAGCAGCGCCTGCTCGTCGAGGAACCTGGAGAAGCCGGTCAGGTCGGCCAGCTTGCCCTCAGGCAGCGCGCGCACGCCGGCCTTCAGCTCGAGGTTGGGGATCACGGTGCACAGATCAGCGTTGCCGGTGCGCTCGCCGTAGCCATTGATGGTGCCCTGCACCTGGCTGGCGCCCAACTCCACGGCCACCTGCGTGTTCGCCGCCGCCATCCCCGCATCGTCGTGAGCGTGGATGCCCAGAGGGGTGGCGAAGCTCTCGAGCACAGTCTCGACCACTTCCTGGACGAACAGCGGCATACTTCCGCCGTTGGTGTCGCACAGCACGAGACATTCTGCGCCGCCACGTTCGGCGGCCCGCAGCGTCTCCAGCGCATACTCCGTGTTGGCTCGGTAGCCGTCGAAGAAGTGCTCCGCGTCGAAGATCAGCTCGACGCCGGCCTCCTTGAGAAAGGCGCAGCTCTCCTCGATCATCCGCAGATTCTCCTCGAGCGTGGTCCCAAGCACCTCAGTGACGTGCAGGGGCCAGCTCTTGCCGAAGATCGTGATGACCGGGGCCCTGGCCTCCACCAGGTCACGCAGTTGCGCGTCCTGCTCCACGGACGCGCCCGCGCGGCGAGTGCTCCCGAAGGCGGCTATCTTCGCGTGCTTCCACGTGCCCTCCGCAGCGCGCACGAAGACCTCCTGGTCGCGCGGGTTGGTCTCGTTCGGCCATCCGGCCTCGATGTAGTCCACGCCGATCTCATCGAGCCGGTGCGCGATCCTGAGCTTGTCCTCGACGCTGAAGGCGATGCCCTCCGCCTGGCAGCCGTCTCTGAGGGTCGTGTCGTACACCTGCACCTTTCGCATCGCTGTCACTCCCTTGTCGCTGGGGCCGCCGTCAGGTCCAGCCAACGCCGCTCTCTGCGTAGGGCCCAGACGCAAAAAGCCCGTCTCTCAGAGACGGACTTGGGTCCGCGGTACCACTCTGCTTCGCCCTCAGCGTATCGCGCAATGCGCGTTCTCACCGGTGAGGGCACTCTTTGCGGCACGGGCCGCGCCTGTGCATGGCCGCCTTCCGACCTACGCGGCGTTGGGCGAAGGCCGATGCCGCTACCTGCTAACGGAGGTGACCCGGCGGAATCTACTGGGACCCGCGTCAGAGGGCCTTTTCGCTCCGCGGCTCGGGGGTGATCTTCGTCTGCGCCAGTGCCTACCGGGCTTGCACCGTCCCCGGCTCGCTGGGAGGCCGTTGGCCCTCAAGGATGGCGCAGGCTACCTGTCCCCGTCGTCGCCTTTGCCTTGTTGGATGCAGTATACCACGCGGCGCAGATCTCCGCAACCGACAGGAACTCCAGATGGCCCTGCTGTCTGCGCTAGCGCTCGCGCATCGCCGCGACATCCACGAGGAAGTCTGCATCCGCTGCGGCTGCGCTGGCCGGATCGAAGCAGATGAAGTCCTCGCCCACGCGCAGCGTGTTGTCGTCCACGCGCTCTATGCGCGGTATCTCCCCGCCCGGTGGCTGCGGGTAGACCACCGCCAGGAAGTGCCAAGTCTCCGCTGGCTCGGTGTTCGTGACCCAGAGATTGTGCCCGCACAGGATGTCGCCCTTGCGCCATTGCCGATAGTCCTCACCCGTGAACGGGTTGATGAGGGCGTCCTCGCCCTCGCGGTCATCCAGCTCCAGCTTCCCGGGTTGGTAGATGTGCTGGAGGCGCACCTTGACCTCGCCGACCGCGTAGTCCACCGCGAAGCTGGCCTGATCGAACGTGATCGGCTCCTCGGGCCGGATGTGATAGAGCCAGGTGTACCTCGCCGGCTGCGAGCACCTCAGGTCATCGTAGATGACGAAGTACTTGCCGCGCACGAACAATATGTGCCGCACGAAGCGCTCGAGGTAGGGGAGGGCCCTCTGGCCGTACACCTCGTCAATGGGCAGCCCCCATCGCCGATAGACGCCGGGCTGCTTCGGATAGCAGCGCGTCGCGTCGCCGGCGAAGTAAGCGTAGTCATCGCCGCGCGCGAAGCCGACGGTGCGCCCATAGGTCGGATAGAGCATGCCCGAGCCCGGCTGCGCCTGGCCGAAGCCGTCAATGAGGATGGTGTTGTGACTCATGGTGTGATAGGCGTAGGCGTCCTGGTTGGCCGAGCTGCCGCCGCCGTGGTTGAGCATCTGCCCGTAGGCGTGAAGCTGGAAGGAG
>CBFDBV010000057.1:0-15358 GCA_965603135.1 uncultured bacterium | reverse complement strand
CGGCACAGCCCGCCGCCGCGTCTCATTCGCGTCCGTGGGGCTTTGTGACTGAATTCACTAACCTTGCGTTCAAGCCCCGTTTGTGATAAGATACCTGTCCAGAGGATGGCCGTGCGCCGGCCATCTCTAAGTACCCGTTCGTCCACGCACAGAACGGAGAGAGGCCAGCACGACCCGTCGCCGCCACGCCTTGGCACGCGGCACGCTTCTCTTCTCTTGGGACTGACTGATACACGAGTGGCTACTTGTCGCTTACGCACGCTGGTACCGGGCGTCCGTCTCCGGGGCCGACACAGGGCTCTGGGCGGGCGCCGTTTTTCGTGCTGACAGGGGCTCTACCGTGACGCAGTGACGCCTGGCGCGGCACGCAGGACCGCCGCAGGGCGCCGAAGCCCCGTTCGAAGGAGCTGACGCAGATGGCTGATCCCAAGGAGCGAGCCGCGAACCGAGCCAGCCAGGAGATGCTGGAGCTGGCGGGTTCGTCCGGTATTGACACCGCATGGGAGCGCCTGGAGCAGATGCAGCCGCAGTGCGGCTTCGGGGAGATGGGCATCTGCTGCCGCATCTGCTCGATGGGCCCGTGCCGCGTGGACCCCTTCGGGGAGGGCGCCCAGCTTGGCGTCTGCGGCGCCGACGCGAACACAATCGCGGCGCGGAACCTGGTGCGGATGATTGCCGGTGGCGCGGCTGCGCACTCCGACCACGGCAGAGACGTGGCGGAGGCGCTGCTCGATGCAGCCTCCAACCCCGACAGCGACTACGAGATCGAGGACGAAATCAAGCTGGGCCAGGTGGCAGAGTACCTGCAGGTGGACACCGAGGGGAAAGACAAGGTGGAGATCGCCAAGGCGGTCGCCGAGACCGCCCTGGGGCAGTTCGGCCAGCAGGAGGGTGAACTCCTCTCTGCGCTCCAGGCGCCCGAGGCCCGCATCGAGCGCTGGCGAGAGGCCGGAATAATGCCCCGGGGCATTGACCGCGAGATCGTCGAGATAATGCACCGCACCCACATAGGCGTGGATGCCGACTATGAGAACCTGATGAAGCAGGGCCTGCGGGCGTGCCTGAGCGATGGCTGGGGTGGCTCCATGCTGGCGACTGACCTCCAGGATGTTCTCTTCGGCGGGCCTACGCCGATAAGGGGAAAGACGAACCTGGGTGTGCTGGACCCGGGCAAGGTCAACATCGTGGTGCACGGGCACGAGCCGGCGCTCTCGGAGATGGTCGTCGAGGCGGTGCGCGAGAAGGAGCTGATCGAGGAGGCCAAGGCGGCGGGCGCCGAGGGGATAAACCTGGTGGGGATGTGCTGCACCGCGAACGAGATACTGATGCGGCAGGGCATTGCCGCCGCCGGAACCTTCCTGCAACAAGAGCTGGGCGTGATGACTGGTGCGGTAGATGCGATGATCGTGGATGTGCAGTGCTGGATGCCGGCGCTGGTGGAGCTGTGCAACACCTTCTTTCACACGGAGCTGATAACCACCTCGCCCAAGGGCAAGGTGCGCGGGGCTCGTCATGTCGAGTTCCACGAGGACCGGGCCCTGGAGATCGCTCGTGAGCTGGTGCGCACGGGCATCGAGGCCTACAAGCAGCGAGACGCGAGCAAGGTGCATATACCTGACGACCAGACGGACCTCATCGCCGGGTTCACTTCGGAGTACGTCTTCGAGATGCTGGGTGGGCGCTTCCGCCCCTCCTATCGGCCCCTGAACGACGGCGTCATCACCGGTCGCCTGCGCGGGGTCGCTGGCGTTGTCGGCTGTGAGAACCCGAAGGTGCGCGAGGGCTACAACCACGTGGAGATGATAAAGGAACTCATCCGCAACGATGTGCTGGTCCTCACCACGGGTTGCTCGGCCCTGGCGGCGGCGCGCGAGGGGCTGATGACGCCCGAATCGGCGTTCGAGATCGCGGGCAAGGGCCTCCAGGAGATATGCGAGGCGGTCGGTGCGCCGCCGGTGCTGCACGTCGGCTCCTGCGTGGACAACAGCCGCATACTGATGGCCGCCACGCAGATGGTCAAAGAGGGCGGGCTGGGCGAGGACCTCTCCGACCTGCCCGCGGCGGGCGCCGCGCCGGAGTGGATGTCCGAGAAAGCGGTCTCCATCGGCTGGTACTTCGTCGCCTCGGGCGTGTTCACCGTGTTCGACCGGCCGATGCCCACGGTCGGAGCGCCGGACTTGCACAAGTACGTCATCGAGGACGTGGCGGAGATCGTGGGCGGGAAGTGGGCTTTCGAGAGCGATCCGATCAAGGCGGCGCACCTGATGATCGAACACATAGACAGCAAGCGCGAGGCGCTCAAGCTCCCGCCCATGATGTACGAGCCGGTGGCAGCCGCGGCCGGCTAGCTGCCGGCCGCCGTCCGCACTCGAGGAGAGCAGATTCATGGAGAAGCTGCGCATAACGCTTGACAGCGACACGTGCTTGGCATGCCGGACCTGTGAGCTGGCCTGTGCGGTGGCCCACTCGCACTCTAAGGGGCTGCTCACAGCGGCGGGCGAGACCCCGGGGCCGGTGGCAAGGGTGCGCATGGTCGTCGGCAAGAAGGGCGAGATTAAGGCCCTGCGCTGCGTGCACTGCAACAAGCCCAAGTGTGTGGAGGCTTGCGAGGTCGGGGCCCTCACCCGCGACGAGGAGACCGGGCTGGTCCTGCTGGATCAGGACAAGTGCACCGGCTGCCTCCAGTGCGTAGAGGCCTGCCCGTTCGACGCGATCTTCGTGGTGCGCGAGGGCACCGACGACCAGGCAGTGATGAAGTGCGACCTGTGCGTGGAGAGACAGAAGCAGGGGCTAGGGCCGGCCTGCGTGGAGGCCTGCCCCACCGGAGCGCTGACGGTGAAGGTGAAGCAGGCAGCCAAGACCTGATGGGGTACGGCCCCGTGTCCGCGACCCACTTGAGAGCTAGGAGGCTTTCCCAGTATGTCCAGGCCAGTAGCAGCAGCAGCCGTGCGAGGATCGCACGATATCCACAGGCGCGCCGAAAAGCACCTCCAGCAGGCCATCGAGCAGCACGGTCCTGACCAGGAGATTGGTTTCCCGGAGACCGCGTTCTACCTGCCGATGGCGAATGCGCTCCTGGGCGCAGAGGCCAAGACCCTCGCCGACGCGCAGGAGATCATGGACTACACCAAGACCCTCCTGCACGAGGAGCCGACCGAGGAACTCTGGCTCCCCTACCTCCCCTCGGCGCTCGACAGCGGCATAGCCACGCTGCTGGCAGAGGAGGTTGATAAGGCGCTCTGCTACCTGGAGGGCAGCGAGCCGCTGGAGGGCTGGCACGGCTTCATCTCCGACACGATTCTGCGCACGCTCGGCATTCAGCTCGTTGACGGACGCATGCCCGGCTTCGCGGCGGTGGTCGGCGCAGCGCCTGACGTTGACACCGCGGTGCACGTGGTGCGTGAGCTTCAGAAGCGCAATATCCTGGTCTTCCTGGTCGGGAATGTGGATGGGAAGACCGCCCGTGATCAGCTCCTGGAGGGCGGGGTGCTCAACGATGCCATCATCGAGGACCCCAAGCAGGGCTGGGACATATATGTCGTGCCGGTGGGACCGGACACTGAGGCCATCATCCACGTGCTTAACTGGGCGATTCGCGGCGCGCTGACCTTCGGCGGGCACAAGGCCGGGGAGTGGAAGGCTTGCCTGGACTACACGCGGGCGCATATCTTCGCCTTCGGCTTGGGCCTGGGGGAGATTGACGACCTGAAGTTCGCCAGCGGCGCGGGCGCCATTGACATGGGCTTCCCCGTCATCGCGGACACCCCTATCCCGGAGATACGCCCCACCGGTGTGTGCACGTACGAGGAGCTGGTGCACGAGTTGGACCACGAGCAGATCGTGCCGACCTGCATTGACGTGCGCGGCGTGAAGGTGACGGTGAGAGACATTGACGTTCCGGTGCCGGTGGCGGCGGCCTTTGAGGGAGAGGTCATCCGGCGGGACGATATGCAGGTAGAGCTGGGCGGCAGGAAGGCGAAAGCCTTCGAGTACGTGAAGATGCGCGCGATGGACGAGGTAGAGGACGGCAAGATCACCGTCACCGGCGCGGAGCTGGATACGTTCGAGCAGGGCTCGGCGCACGACTTCGGCATCTTTGTTGAGGTGGCGGGCCGCAAGATGCAAGAGGACTTTGAGCCCATCTTCGAGCGGCGGGTGCACGAGTACGTCAACTACGCCCACGGCATCTTTCACATGGGCCAGCGTGACCTCGCCTGGCTGCGCGTCTCCAAGGAGGCCCACGAGGCCGGATGGCGGCTCGAGCACTTCGGGACCGTGCTCTACGCCGAGATGAAGAACGAGTTCGGCAATCTCGCCGACAAGGTCCAGATTGCCGTCACCACCGATCCCGATGTGATGGCGGAGATACTCCCGGAGGCCAGGGAGGCCTACCACGCGCGCGACCTGCGCATCGCGGGCATGAAGGACGAGGACGTGGACACCTTCTACTCCTGCACCCTCTGCCAGTCGTACGCGCCGAACCACGTGTGCGTCGTCAGTCCCGAGCGGCTGGGTCTGTGCGGGGCGTACAGTTGGCTCGACTGCCGCGCCGCCTACGAGATCAGCCCCACCGGGCCCAACCAGCCGGTCGAGAAGGGCGAGTGCCTCGACCCGGTGATGGGGCAGTGGAAGAACGTCAACGAGTTCACCTATCAGAACTCGAACCGCAGCATTGAGCAGGTCAACCTCTACTCGGTGATGGTGCACCCCATGACCTCCTGCGGCTGCTTCGAGTGCATCATGGCGATCATCCCCGAGGCGAATGGCTTCATGATCGTCAACCGCGAGTATCCGGGCATGACCCCGTGCGGGATGCCTTTCTCGACGCTGGCGGGCAGCGTCGGCGGCGGCAATCAGACCCCGGGCTTCCTCGGGGTCGGGCGCAGGTACGTGCTTAGCCATAAATTCATCTTCGGCGACGGCGGCCTGCCGCGCATGGTCTGGATGCCCAAGGAGCTTAGGGAAGACCTCGGGGACGAATTGAGGGAGCGCTGTGCGGAGATCGAGATGCCCGATCTCTACGATCAGATAGCCACCGAAGAGGAGGCCGAGGACTCGGCCGCCCTCCTCGAGCACCTGACGAAGGTCGGCCACCCCGCGTTGACCATGGATTCGCTTTTCTAGAGGCGGGGAACGGCAGCCAACGACGGCTAACGGCGGCGAACAGCAAGCGGGGCGGAGCCCAAAGGAGGACTTGACGGTGCCGACGGCGATTGAGATTTACCAGCAGCTCCCTCAGACCAACTGCGGAGACTGCGGCGTGCCCACCTGCCTGGCCTTCGCTATGAAGCTGGCGGGGGGCCAGGCCTCGCTGGACGAGTGTCCCCATGTGACAGAGGAGGCCAAGGCCGCGCTGTCGGAGGCCTCGGCGCCGCCGATGGCGACTATTACGATAGGGGAGGGCGACAAGGCCGTCGAGGTCGGTGGCGAGACCGTGCTGTTCCGCCACGATGAGAAGTTCCACCACCCGTGCGGCCTCGCGATGGCACTCGATAGCAGCCTCCCGCCCGACAAGTTGGCCGAGAAGGCCAAGCAGCTCGGCGAGTTGGCGTTCGACCGCGTGGGCAATATGATCGGCCTGGATCTGCTGGCCGTCCGGGACGCGGGCGACGGCAGTCTTGCCGAGGCGGCGAAGGCCGTCGCCGAGGCCGCGGGCCTGCCGCTGGTCCTCATCAGCGATGATCCCGGGGCGATGAAGGCAGCCCTGGAGCAGGTGGCGGACGGCAAGCCCCTCATCTACGCCGCGACTGCTGACAATCTCGACGCGATGGCGCAACTCGCCACGGAGCACTCTTGTCCCCTGACGGTAAGAGCCAGCGGCCTGGAGGCCCTGGCCGAACTCAGCGCGAAGGCCGCCGAGGCCGGCGTCGAGGACCTGGTGCTGGACCCTGAGCCGCAGACGCAGGGGGACGCGGTGCGCCAGCAGACGGCGATGCGGCGGGCGGCGCTCAATCAGAAGTTCAAGCCGCTCAGCTTCCCCTCCATCTGCTTCACCGGTGGCGAGACAACGGAAGAGAAGATCCTGCAGGCGATCACCTGCATCGCGAAGTACGCGGGAATCCTGGTGGCGGACTTCGAGGAGCCGACGCTCGTGCTACCGTTGGTCACCGAGCGGCTGAACATCTACACTGACCCGCAGAGGCCGCCGCAGATTGACCAGGGCGTCTACGAGGTGGGCGAGCCGACTGAACAGTCGCCGGTGCTGGTCACCACCAACTTCTCGCTGACTTACTTCCTGGTCGAGGGCGATGTGTCCGCGACCAAGGTGCCGACCTGGATCGTGGTGGTGGACACGGAGGGCACCTCGGTGCTGACGGCCTGGGCTAACGAGGCCTTCACCGGCGAGATCATTGCCAAGGTGGTCAATGAGTGCGGCATTGAGGAAAAGGTGTCCCACCGGAACCTGGTGCTCCCAGGTGGGGTGGCGGTGCTCAGCGGGAAGCTTCAGGAGGAGTCGGGCTGGGAGGTCACCGTGGGGCCGAAGGAGTCCTCGGGCATCCCCGCCTTCTACAACGAGCAGGGCTTTAAGTAGGTCGGACATCAGCAACATCACTTGCGAGTTTCGAGTTGCGAGTAACAGCGTACTACCCATCGCCGTTTGCCGTTGCTCGCTACTCGCAACTGTCGTTGCTGTCGTACCTGCGCCCGAAGGGCGCACGCGCGGTAGCGCAATCCCGCGGCGAGTTGGGCCGAGCAATGGCAAGCCGAGCTGTTGTCTTTGAACCGGGCGGCATCGAGGTGGCAGCCGAGGACGGCGAGCGCCTCATAGACGTCGCCGCTCGCGCGCAGATCAGGATTCGCGCCGACTGCGGCGGCCAGGGCGTTTGCGGAACGTGCCGGGTCGTGGTCGAGAGCGGCACGGTCGAGCCGCTGGAGTCGGAGGAGGCGATGGTCGCGGCCGACGGCGGCGTTCTCGCCTGTCAGGCGCTCGTGGCCGGGGATGCGGTGGTGCGCGTGCCGGAGCTGACCGCCGTCGGCGAGATCCCGGCGCTGTCCGAGGCGCAACTGCCGGAGCCGGTGGTCGAGAAGTTCCTGCGCATCGAACTGCCCGGCCCGCTGGCACGGCGCATCGAGCTGAGTCTGCCGCCGCCGACGGAGACGGACACCGAGGCGGACTTCGAGCGCCTGCGCCGAGGGATGGTTGTGCAGTGTCCCGATTGCACGCCTCTCACCATCGCCCTGGCGTGTCTGCGCCAGCTTCCCACTGCTCTGCGGGACAGCGACTTCGAGATAGTGGCCACCAGCGGCGATTTCCGAACGGTGGAGCATGTGATTGACCTGGCGCCACCGCCGGCCCGGCCGGCCTATGGGCTGGCGATAGACGTGGGCACGAGCACGGTGGTCGTGCAGGCCGTGGACCTCGAGACCAGTCGGGGCAGGGCCATCAGCAGCAGGAACGCCCAGGTACGCTACGGCGATGATGTCATCAACCGTATCGTGTGGTCCCAGGAGCAGCCCCAGGGATTGCAGCAGCTTCGTGAGGCCATCATAGATCTGTTGAACCTGCTTATCGGCGACCTGCGCGAGCAGGAGGGCATCGAGCTGGAGGACATCATCGCCGCCTCGGTGGCAGGCAACAGCACGATGATGAACTTCCTGCTGGGCATTGATGCCCGGCCCATCCGCCGCAGCCCGCACATCCCGCCCATCACGCTTCCGCCCGTGCTGACGGCGCGCGAGGTTGGGCTTCAGATTCACCCGGAGGCCCCGCTCTCACTCTCGCCGGCGGTCAGCGGCTTCGTCGGCGGCGACATCAGCGCCGGCGTGCTGGCGACGGGGATGGCCGACAGCGAAGAGGTCTCATTGCTCGTGGACATCGGCACCAACGGCGAGATGGTGCTGGGCAACCGGGAGTGGCTGAGTTGCGCCTCGTGCTCGGCGGGGCCGGCCTTTGAGGGCGTCGGCATCGAGTGCGCCACCTTTGCCGTGCCCGGCGCCATCGGGGGATATGAGTACGATGCGGAGGCCGACGAGGCCCACGTGAGCGTGATAGGAGACAGGCCGCCGCTGGGCATCTGCGGCACGGGGCTGGTGGAGGCGCTCGCGAGCCTGGCGGGAGCCGGCGCGATAGACCGCGGCGGGAGGATCAACCTCAAGTTCCCGTCCTCTCGCGTGCAGGATGCTGCGACCGGCCCCGAGTTCGTGCTCGTGCGGGAGGGCGAGGCCGGAGCGCCCGCTGAACTCCGGCTGAAGCAGACGGACATCGAGAACCTCATTCGCTCGAAGGCCGCAGTTCACGCCGGCATCACGGTCCTGCTCGAGCAGTTGGGCCTGCAAGCCGATGACATCCAGCACCTCCACCTGGCGGGGGCGTTCGGAAACTACCTCAACGTTGAGACCGCGGTTGCCATCGGTATGCTGCCCGACCTCCCGCGCGAGCGCATACAGTTCGTCGGCAACACCTCGCTGGCCGGAGCCTACCTGGCCCTGCTCTCGCGGGAGGCGCGCAAGCGCCTTGTTGAGATCGCCGAGGGTATGACCTATCTGGAGCTTGGTGACGAGCCGAGCTTCACCGAAGAGTTCGTCGCGAGTATGTTCATTCCGCACACCGACATTGCGCAGTTCCCGTCGTTAATGGCGGGCAATGGGCAATAGGCAATGGGCAATGGGCTAAGGACAAACGGCCCAGTGACACGTAGGTCGGGCTTCCAAGCTTGTCCGCCGTAGCCTTGGCGAAGGCGGGCCCGACAAGAACAGGGAGCGAGTGAGTTATGAGCTTTGAGATGCCCGTGGAGACCTGGCGGGGTGGCGTGACCGAGATCACCGTCGGGGCCACCGAGCAGGAGGGCGGCACCCGGGAGAAGACGGTGACTGTCGGCGGGGCCACCACGCTGCCCTTCCTGGACTTCGAGGGCGAGACCCCGCGACCCGCCATTGCGATGGAGGTGCTCGACGAGCAGCCCACCGGCTGGCCGGAGCCCCTGGAGCAGGCGTTCTCGGACGTCTACGGTGATCCCCCGGCGTGGGCCCAGAAGTGCGTCGAGGAGTACGGGGCCGAGCTGATATGCCTGCGCCTGGTCAGCGCCGACCCCGACGAGACCGACGCCTCACCTGACGAGCTGGCAGAGCGGGTAAAGTCCGTGCTGGAGGCCGTCAGTGTGCCCCTCGTCATCTGGGGCTGCGGCAACTATGACAAGGACAACGAGATGTGGCCCCTCGTCAGCCAGGCGGCCGCCGGGGAGCGCGTGGTGCTGGGCTCGGCGGAGGAGGACAACTACAAGACCATCGCCGCCTGTGCGCTCGCTGACAAGCACATCGTCCTCAACGAGGCGCCGCTGGACATCAACATTCAGAAGCAGGTCACGATTCTGCTCACTGACATGGGCGTCAACCCCGATGACATTATGCTCTATCAGGTGACCGGCGGGCTCGGCTACGGCATAGAGTATGCATTCTCCATCCTCGAGCGCACGCGCCTGGCCGCGCTGGGTGGAGATAAGATGCTCGCTCAGCCGATGCTCTCCATCGTCGGCTCGGAGGCGTGGAAGGTCAAGGAGGCGCGCCTGCCCGAGTCCGAGGCTCCCGAGTGGGGCCCGCAGGTGCCCAGGAGCATCCTCTGGGAGGCGGCCACGGCTCTCACCTTCCTGAACGCGGGCACCGACATCCTGGTTATGTGGCACCCCGACGCGGTCAAGCTGGTGCGCGGCGCGATTGACGATATGTTTGCCAGCAGTGGTGGATCGTGAGCCCGACCAGGTCATCAGGCAAAGATTGAGGGGCCGAATGGGGAAGGCCGTCCCGAAGGGACGGCCAGGGGCCCCATCCGGCCCGCGCAATGAGACGAACACAGGGGCCGGATGCTTCGCTGCGCTTCGCATTCGGCCCCTCCATACGACGGACAGCCTGGGCACAGGCCAAGCAGGTACGGTCAAGCAACACATGAGTGGCGCAGAGGGAGGATTCCCGATGGAAGCGATCGGCGAACGCATCAATGGGATGTTCAAGGCGATCGGTCAGGCGATCAGGGAGACGGATGTTTCGGTGATCGAGGACATGGCCAGGCGTCAGGAGGAGGCTGGAGCGGATGTCCTGGACCTGAACGTCGGCCCGGCGGCAGAGGACCGCGAGGCAGCCATGAGGTGGCTGGTGGAGACCGTGCAGGGGGTCAGCGAGCTGCCGCTGGCGATAGATAGCACGAATCCGGACGTGATGCGAGCCGGGCTGGAGGCCTGCAGCAACCCGGGGCAGGCCATCATCAACTCCACCACCGGCGAGCAGGAGAAGCTCAACGCTATGATGCCCATGGCCGCCGAGCACGGCTGCTCGATCATCGGCCTGACCATTGACGAGGAGGGCGTCCCCGGCACCGCTGAGGGGCGCATGGAGGTGGCGCTCAAGCTCCTGGCGTCGGCGATGGAACACGGCGTGCCTACCGACAGGCTTTACGTTGACGCGGTCATCCTGCCGGTCAATGCGCTTCAGGACACGCCGCCCAGGGTCCTCGACGTCATCTCTCAGGTGCAGATGCTGGCCGATCCTCCGCCCAAGACCGTGCTGGGCCTCAGCAACGTCTCGCAGGGCAGCACGCTGCGGCCCCTGCTCAACCGCACCTACCTGGTGATGTGCCTGGCGCGCGGGCTGTCCGCGGCGATCGTGGACGCGCTCGACGAAGAGCTGATGGACGCTATGATCGCGGCCGAGGTCCTGATGAACCGCGCCGTGTACGCCGACGACTTCCTGAAGGCCTATCGCAAGTGAGCCTGGTAGAGGTCGAGGTCCTTCATATCGGAGGCCGCTTCCAGGAGCTGGTTCGGGAGTATCTCAGCGACAGAGCGGGCGAGCCGGTCAAGGCGCTCCAGCTTCCCGACCGCCTGCCTCTCATCGTTGACGATGCTCGCGACTTCATCCCCGAGGAAGCGGGCAGCAGCGCGGTGGTGATCGCCGTCAACCTGCACGGCGACCTGCTGCTCGAGCTGCCGCATCTGATGGCGGAGCGAGGCGGCAAGGCGCTGCTGGTGCCCCAGGAGGACCCCTTTTGGGTGCGGCCCGGCCTCATCAACCAGGCGACTGCTGTGTGCCAGGCCAAGGGCATCGAGTGCGAGTTCCCGAAGCCCTTCTGCCATCTTCAGCCGCGCACGCCCATCATCAAGCAGTTCGCGGAGCAGTACCAGGCCGGGGTGCCTGAGTTGGAGTTCGAGATCGAGGGAGGCCTTATCAAGGAGGCCCGGGTCACGAGAAGCGCGCCCTGCGGCCTGACGTGCTGGATGGCGCCGCAGTTGGTGGGGACGGAGGCGACCGAGGAGGCCGTGGTCGAGAGGGCCAAGGTCCTCCATCACAGCCGTCCCTGTTTCGCCTCGATGAACCTCGAGCCTACGATAAACGACACGCTGATGCACCTCTCGCTGCACCTGGCGGAGTTCGCGGCAGCGCAGGCATTGAAGAGGGCGACCTGAGATGAAGGTGGCGGTGGCGGGCAAGGGGGGCATCGGCAAGACGACCACTGCGGCGGGGATCTGCCGCGTGCTGGCCGACCGCGGAGAGGAGGTCCTCGCCGTTGACGCGGACTCCAACAACTGCCTTGGCTACGCGCTGGGGATGGACCCCAGGCTGGTCGAGGCGGTGCAGCCGGTCTCAGAGATGACAGAGCTACTGCGCGAGCGGTCGGGAGCGGGCGTCTTGGGCGTGGCGTTCTCGATGGTGCCCGAGGTGGCCGACCTGATAGACGAGTTCAGCGTCCGCCAGGGCCCTCTGCGCCTGATGGTGATGGGCAGCATCATCCAGGGCGGGTCGGGCTGCGCCTGCCCGGAAAACGCGACGCTGAAGGCCCTGCTGCGCGAGATGGTGGACCTGCCGGTTCACATCATCGTGGACATGGAGGCCGGGTTGGAACACCTGGGGCGCGGGACGGCCATGGCGCTGGACACGCTGCTTATCGTCACCGACGCGACTGCCCCCGCGCTGCGCACGGTGCGGCGCATGATTGGCCTCGCGCACGACATTCACTTCGAGGACCTGCGTTATGTCGGCAATCGCGTCCGGTCGAAGGAGGATGCGGAGCGGATCAGGGCGGAGCTTCGCGAGATCCGCGAGGTGCGGATGATCTCGGAGTACCGGGATCTGGCGCAGGACGATGTATTCGCGGGAGAGGATGGGGCAGGCTTGCGCGAGGAGATCCAGGCGATCGTAGAGGTGCTGGAGTGATGTCGTACACGATAGCTGTTAGCGGCAAGGGGGGGGTAGGTAAGACCGCAGTCGGCGCGCTGATCGTGCGCGCGTTCCTGGACGCACGGGTGACGCCGATTCTAGCCGTGGACGCCGACCCGAACCTGAATTTCGATGCGGCGCTGGGCGTGCAGGCTCTCGACAGCGTGGGCGACATCCGCGAACTCGCCACCGCAGACCACGAGGGCATCCCAGCGGGGATGAGCACCTCAGAGTACTTCGAGTACCAGGTCCGCATGGCGCTCCTGGAGGCGCACGGCTTTGACTTACTGGCGATGGGACGGCCGGAGGGGCCCGGCTGCTACTGCGCGGCGAATCACGTCCTGCGCCTGGCAATGGACCGGCTCACGGATAGCTATCGTTACACGGTGATGGATTGCGAGGCGGGGATGGAGCACCTCAGCCGCCGCACCACACGCGACCTGGACTTGCTGGTGCTGGTTACGGACCCGACCGTGCGCGGAGCACAGACCCTGGTCAGGGTCGTGGAGTTGGCCGCGGAGCTTGAGACACAAGTCAAGGATACCCAGGCGATCGTCAACCGCGTGCGAGGCGAGACGCCTCAGCCTGTGCTGGAGGTGCTCGCGCAGGCCGGCCTCGCCCGGCCCATCGAACTGCCTGAGGATGACGAGATAATGCGCCGCGATGCCCTTGGCGAGCCGCTGCTCGGGCTGCCCGCAGACAACCCGGTGTTGAGCGCGGTGCGGCAACTGGTTGCTGAGAGGGTTCTCTCACGGACAACTTGTGCGTAGCGGAGTCGTGCTTGCCGTGACCGAGGCGGGAAGAGGTGGGTGACCGACGTGGCTGACGGGGAATGTCCGAGCATCTACATCGCCGGCACAGGCCAGCACAGCGGTAAGACGCTGGTGTCGCTGGGCCTGGTTGCGGCGCTGCGCGAGCGGGGCCTGAAGGTCCGCTACATGAAGCCCGTCGGCCAGCGCGCGGTGCAGGTCGGCGACATCCAGGTTGACGAGGACGTCGTGCTCATCAAGAGCGTCTACGACATGCCCTGCGAGCCGCAAGACGCGAATCCCATCACCATCCCCTCGGGCTTCACCACGGACTTCGTGCGCGAGACACGCTCGCGTGAGCCGCTCATCGAGAAGATACTCGCGGGCTTCGCGCGCGTCTCAGAGGGCGCCGACCTGGTCGTGGTGGAGGGCACCGGACACGCGGGCGTCGGCTCCGTCATCGGCCTGGGCAACGCGCAGGTGGCCAGCATCCTGGGAGCGGGCGTGGTCATCGTCACCGGTGGCGGGCTGGGGCGGCCCATTGACGAGTACACGCTCAACCGCGCGCAGTTCGACGACGAAGGCTGCCGCGTCATCGGGATGGTGGCCAACAAGTTCCTTCCCGAGAAGGTGGATGAGCTGGGGCCGCTGCTGGGCGACTGGCTCAGCCAGCATAGCGCGCGCCTGCTCGGCATCATTCCGTATGAGCCGATGCTGGCGGAGATCACGATGCAGCAGATCGCTGACGAGATGGGGGCCGAAGTCATCCACGGCGCCGGAAACCTGAATCGGCGCATTACCGAGTGCATCATCGGGGCCGAGCCGGCGCATCGGCTGCTGTATTCGCTGCACCCGGGGGTGCTCGCCATCATTCCGGGCGACCGCGATGACCTGGTGTTGGCAGCGGTGAGCTGCGAGGAGCTGACGCCCGAGATGGCCGGCGCCATCGGCATCTGTCTGACCAGCGGCATACTCCCGCATCAGAGCGTGATGCGCATCATCGCGCGCAGCAAGGCGCCCGTCATAGCCATTGACGCGGGGACTTACCAGGTCGCCTCCGAGATCTCCGACCTGGTGGCGAAGGTGCTGCCCAGCGACATGGAGAAGATAGAGACCGGCAAGCGCCTGGTCTCCGAGAACCTTGACCTGGACGCGCTGCTGCAGGCGGCACTCGAACCGAGCGCCGCTTCCTAGTGTCACGTTGCGCACGTCCGTGGTAGGCCGGGCCAGAGCCATCTGTTCAGTCGCGCAGCAACCCAACGCGCCACCGGATTCCTGCCACGCGCCGGAATGGAGGGCGTCGTCAACCGCACTGACCAACAGGGAGGTATGAGACACGATGCTGAGTGACCTTCAGATCGCGCAACAGGCGGAAATGCGACCCATCATCGAGGTGGCGGAGGAGGTCGGGATCCTGCGGGAGGAGCTGGAGCTTCACGGGGACCACATGGCTAAGGTGAAGCTGGGGCTGCTCGACCGGCTGGCGGACAAGCCGGACGGCAAGCTGGTGCTGGTGACCGCCATCACGCCGACGCCGCTGGGGGAGGGCAAGACCGTCACGAACATCGGACTGACGCAGGCCTTGCGCCACATCGGCAAGAACGCCATCGTCACCATCCGCGAGCCCTCGATGGGGCCGACCTTCGGCATCAAGGGCGGCGCTTGCGGTGGCGGCTACGCGCAGGTAGTGCCGATGGAGGAGATCAACCTTCACTTCACCGGCGACATCCACGCGGTCGGCGCCGCCAACAACCTGCTCGCGGCGATGATCGGCGGGCACCTCTGGCACAAGAACCCGCTGAACATTGACCCCTTCAGCATCTCCTGGAACCGCGTTATAGATATGAATGACGTGGCGCTGCGGAGCGCGATCGTCGGCCTGGGCGGCAAGGGCGGAGGCATCCCGCGGGAGACACAGTTCGACATCACCGTCGCCTCCGAGGTCATGGCCATCCTGGCCCTCACCAGCGGGCTCCAGGACATCCGCGAGCGCCTGGGACGCATTCAGATCGGTGTCAACAAGGACCGCGAGCCGGTGACGGCTGAGGACCTCAAGGCCGGTGGCGCCATGGCGGTGCTGATGAAGGACGCTATCAAGCCGAACCTGGTGCAGGCGCTCGACGGCCGTGCGGCCTTCGTGCACGCGGGCCCCTTCGCCAACATCGCCATCGGCACCAACTCCATCCTGGCCGACAAGATCGCCCTCAAGCTGTCCGACTACGTGACCACCGAGGCGGGCTTTGGCGCGGACTGCGGTGCGGAGAAGTTCCTGGACATCAAGTGCCGCGTCGGGGAGCTGGAGCCCTCGGCAGTTGTCATCGTCGCCACGGTGCGCGCGCTGCAACTGCACGGCGGGGCGTTCACCTTCAAGCCGGGCACCAAGCCGCCGCAGGAGGAGTTCGAGAAGGAGAACATCCAGGCAGTCGTTGACGGCGCGCCCAACCTCGTCAAGCACATCGAGAACT
>CBFDBV010000056.1:0-15379 GCA_965603135.1 uncultured bacterium | reverse complement strand
AGCTGGAGGCACTGAGCGTAGCCGAGACCGCGGAGGCGATGGGTTGCTCGGCCGGGACGGTCAAGCGGCACCTGCATCGCGCCCGGAAGACTCTGCGCAAGCGACTGCGCGATCTAGCGGAACACGCTGCAAGCGCCTCAGGAGGTGGACAAGATGAACTCGAAGGGGAAAGGTGACGGCCTGGATCGGCTATCGCATATGCTTCACGCTCTGGAGGTGGCCGACCCCGGTGAGGCCTACTGGCGCCATCTGCCCGCCAAGGTGCTGGACCGAATCGCAGCACAATCGGGCCGTCGACGAACCTGGGTGCGAGCCCGGAAACCACTGGCGGCGGTTGCCGCCGCGCTCATCGCGGCACTGGGTGCGGGCATCATCCTGTCTACATTCCGGGGTCAGGACGTGCTCGCCGCGACGCTGGAGGCGATGGCGGAGATCAAGACTGCGCACATTGTGACCACGAGCGGCGAGCATCGCAGCGAAGCTTGGTACTCGGCCGACCATGGGCTTCGGAGGGAAGGCTCCTCGTACGTCCGCGTCCTGACGGCAGAGGGGACCTGGCAATATCTTAAGGACGAGAGCAAGCTCACCATCTCAGAGCCAAGACCAGACACGATCGAGGAGTACCTGAGCGAGCTATCAGGCGCCCGGTGGCTGGATCTGCTGAAGAGCGCTCCGGTCCCCTTCCGGTACCGCGTGTCCGACGTGGTTCTGGACGGGAAAGCCGCGAAGCGGCTTGATGCTGAAGCCCCGCAAGGTCAAATGAAAGGGAGGTTGTGGATAGCTGCCAATACCATGCGGGTGGTCGCGTTGGAGGAATGGGAAAAGGACGAGGCTGGCCACTGGGTTTTGCTACGTCGCACGCGCGTCGAATATGACATGCCTGTGGATCTGGCGCTGTTCACTTTTCAGCCGCCACCTGGCGCAACGGTCATCGAGTGTCGGCTTGAGCCCGAACTACGCGAAGTCATCAAGGAGGCCACAGAAGCGGCACGGACACTGCCGATTCATGAGCTGGGGAGGGCCGCACAGATGTACGTTGACGGCACGCGCCACTGGGATGCGATGCGACAATGGGAGGCGTGGCGCGAGAACGGTATCGGGTTCCGAGAGGAATATGCCGACGGTGAAGTGAAGGGCGGGAGCCGGCGAGAGCGCTGGCTGCACAAGGGCCAATACGGCATGATCGAGGACGTAGACGAGGAAAGGGTGCTTTGGACCCGGCCTATGGTCGTCCAGTACCTCAAGAGCCTGCAGCGAGGTGAGCTGTGGGGAATGCCGATAGATGGCGAGCCACAAGTCAGACACGACGAGAGAAATGGTCGAAGGCTCGCAGGTGTAGTGATTCACGGAGAGCATCCCTATGATATATGCGAGCGCACAGACTCGGGATTGCATGAGATTGTGGGGCATGGCCGCGAGCAGCAGAAGCGGGTTTACACCTTCGATTGCGATCAAGAGCGGCTGGTCGAGTGCGAGCAGTACGTCCTTGAGGAAGGGGAGTGGCGTATGTTCGAGCGGCGGGAGCTAGACTATCCGGACGAGCTTCCGGAGGGGATCTTCGAGTTCGATCCCCCGCCTGACGCCAAGATACATGACTTGCGCGAGCGCTGAACGCAGGACGAGGGTTGTCAGTCCGTTGAGTCCAGAGTGCTAAGAAGGGGCGCCGACCTATAGGTCGGCGCCTCGTCTCTTTTCCGGCATCGGACTGGTGCCCATCGGCAACCCATGCCACGAACATGCCTCGCTGCTCTTTGTCGCCTGCCGAGCAAGGAGAACTTCGTCGCCGGGCGAATCCTCTTGGCCCCAATTGTCTCTATGTAAGTAGCAGCCGATCATGGGAGGGCAGCCGATGGGGCCCCTGTCGCGCTGGCGGGAGCAGCGCCTGCTGAAGCGGATTTCGGCCGGCGACCGTGCGGCCGCCGAACAGTTCGTGGAGAGGCACTACCAGCCGACCTACCGTTGGCTGCTGCAACTGTGTGGCGACTGCGAGGCGGCGGCCGACCTGACCCAGGACACCTTTCGCCAGGTCTGGGAGGGCCTTGACGGCTTCAGGGGCTCCTCCTCGCTGAAGACCTGGGTTCATCGCATCGCCTACTACACCTACCTGCGGGCGCAGCGTGAGTCTGATCCCGAGAGCGTGCCGCTGCACAATGATGTCCGCGACGACAGCTCGACCAATGAGGCACTGATGCGTTGCGGCCTCGAGGCGGCGCTGGCGCAGCTTCCCATGAAGCAACGGCAGGCGGTCACACTGCACTACCTCCAGGGGCTGACGTGTACAGAGATCGCCGAAGTCCTGGAGATAGCGGCCGGGACCGTAGTCTCTCGCCTACACGCCGGCCGGCAGAGACTTCGCGAACTGCTCAGGGACGACGCGTCGCCACCCAAAAAGGAGGTAGAGAGGAATGTGGAGCAGATCCGATGAGCGGGAACTGAGCGACGCGTTCAAGAGCATGCGGCAAGAGCCGGCGCCGGCTACACTGCGCGAGCGCCTCCAAGACGACCTCGAGGCGCGTACGAAGCCGAGCGCCGCAACCCTGCGCGCGAAGGCGCTGGTGACGGCTGGGGCCGTATTGATGGCGGCGCTCTGTGTGGGCATCATCGTGACAACGTTCCGTGGGCAGGACGTGCTGGCCGCGACGCTGGAGGCAATGGCGGGAGTCAGAACGGTGCAGATGGTCATCACAGAGGGCGAGGACACGACCGAGGTCTGGTACTCGGCTGATCACGGTGTTCGTGAGCAAACGCCTGAAGGCATCCGCATCTCTAACCCCGAGGGGACCCGGGAATACTATCCTGATACCAAGACGGTCGTCATCTCGGAGCCGAAGCCTCGGATGGCAGATCTCACAAGCCTGTCGGGCAGTCGGTGGCTGGATGGCTTGCGGCGGTCTGAGCTTTTCGACTCCCGGCGCCAACTCCCTGACGCCCTGCTGGACGGGGCGATGGCGAAACGGGTCGAGCTGGAGAGCACAGAACATCGGTTCGGGCTTACGGTCTGGATCGATGCTGAAACGATGCGTCTCGTGCAGATGGAGTCTTGGCGGCCGGGTGGTCACGCAGGCCGCGCCGTGTATGAGACGACTCGGATCAACTACGACCTCTCGCTCGATCCCGCCATGTTCCCTACGCCGCCGCCCGACGCAACTGTCATAGACTACCGGCCCGATCCCACGCTGCTGGCGGTCATCAAGCAGGCGGCGGACGCCCTTCGTACCCTGCCAGTCCACGAGGTATCTCAAAACCGCCCTCTGGCTGAAGGCGAGGAGCCTAAGCAGGATAGCTGGCCCGAATGGGAAGCCTGGCGACAGGGCGGCGTCGGCTACCGCATTGAACCTGCCGATGGATACATACAGGTTGGCAACAGGGGGAATGCCTGGAGCTACCGCCCCAAGGACAGGAAGTGTTACTTGAACCAGTACAACGACGAAACCACTCGCCCGCATGAGCATCAGTGGCTTCGAAACATGCCCGAGGACGGAACGCACATTGACCGCAACGAGGTCGCCTACCGCCAGCAAGAGGGCCGCCGCTTTGTGGATGTCGTTATCCGCCCTCGCTACGGTCTCGATGATTCGGCGTGGCGAAGGTCGAAAAGGGTATACACCTTTGATCTTGAGAGCAACAGGCTCGTGCAGCACGAAACTCGCTCAAGAAGGGGCGACGATTGGCGGTTTGAAAGGCGGGTGCGAATCGACTATCCGCGGGAACTGCCGGACGGCATATTCGGCTTCAACCCGCCACCGGGCGCGCGCGTCGAGCAGGGGCTCAAGGAGGTTGGGCTGTCTATCAAATGACAACCTGGTTGGGGGCCGTGGGCCACTGCGTGTTCTGTCAATACTAACGGGGCGCCGACCGTGCGGTCGGCGCCCCTTGATGTTTCATGTGGAAGATTCGCTACCAGCCTCTTGTCGCCAGCCGCTCCTCGTCGGGCAGCGTGCGCACATCAATGCCCGCCATCGCCGCGCCCTCCAGGCCCTTGCAGGCGTTCGCGACCTCCACCGGGTCCTCATAGTAAGTCGTGGCGTGGACGATCGCCAGCGCGCGCGCGGTCGGGTCCTCGGACTTGAAGATGCCCGAGCCCACGAAGACCGACTCCGCGCCAAGCTGCATCATCAGCGAGGCGTCAGCCGGGGTGGCGATGCCGCCGGCGGCGAAGTTCGGCACCGGCAGCTTGCCGGTGTGCGCGATCTCCTTGACCAGCTCGTAGGGCGCGCCTATGTTCTTGGCCTCGGTCATCAGCTCATCGTCGCGCAGGCCGCTCAGGTGCTTGATGGAGGTCTGCACCGAGCGCATATGCCGCGTAGCCTCGACGATGTTGCCGCTGCCGGCCTCGCCCTTGGTGCGGATCATCGCCGCACCCTCGCCGATGCGCCGCAGCGCCTCCGCCAGGCAGGTGCAGCCGCACACGAAGGGCACCTTGAAGGCGTGCTTGTCAATGTGGAAGTGCTCGTCGGCGGGGGTCAGGACTTCGCTCTCGTCCACGAAGTCCACGCCGATGGACTCGAGCACTTGGGCCTCGGCGAAGTGGCCGATGCGCGCCTTGGCCATCACCGGGATGGTCACGGTGGCCATGATCTCCTCGATGATCTTGAGGTCAGCCATACGCGCGACGCCGCCCTCTTTGCGGATGTCGGCGGGCACGCGCTCGAGGGCCATCACCGAGACGCCGCCGGCGTCTTCGGCGATCTTGGCCTGTTCGGCGTTGGTCACGTCCATGACGACCCCGCCGCGCAGCATCTCGGCGAGGCCCACCTTGTTGCGCCAGGTTGAGGTCTGCGTCATCTCACTCATCTCGCTCACTGCATCCTCTCGATGCTTCACCGGTGGGGAGGGGACAGTCATCCCGCCCAGGCGGGATGACTGTCCCCCTTCTCCTCACACCAGAGGATAGCACCGGTACGCCTTGCTGTCAAGAACGGCAGCTCGATCCGCCATCCTCACCTCGACCTTGTGGACCTACCGCCGGGGGTAGCATGCCCCCAGGCTATTCGAACACGATCCAGCCCCTGCTCAGCGGGTCGGCGTGCGCCTTGATGCTTGAGAACCACGAGGATATCTCGCCCTGCTTGCCCTGGACGTTGCGCACGAAGTTCATCCGAACAAGGTTGTCGGTTGCCGGGTCACAGCCGAACTCCTTGAGCGGCAGGCGCAGCTCCGCGCTCCAGCGGTCCTTCTCCACCTTCGCGGCCCATTCGGCGTCGAAGTCGCGCGCCAGGCATTCGGCGTAGTTCTCCTCGGGAGTGCGCCGCCACTGGTCGAAGAACGCTCCCGCAGCGTTGATGATGAACTGGACGTACTCGACATCCTCCATCTCCGCGCTGACGAAGATCTCCACCGAGTCGTCCTTCCAGGTCGAACCGTCGCGAGCAGCGGCCCTGGTCACCAGGCTGGAGGTATCCTGTTCGCAGTCGAGCGCGACGAACAGGTTGGCCCCATCATGGGCGAGGCGCACGCGGGTCACATAGTCCGAGGCGTCGGCCTGTCCCCACTTGGTGAAGTCGGTGAGAGAGCTCGCGCGCTGCCAGACCGCGTCGTCCAGGACGCCGTCCACGGCCGGCGGCGTGTCCGTGCGGGCAGCCGTGCCCACCTTCGTGGCCATCGCGCGAATCTGAGCGACTACGCGCTGGTAGGCCTCGTTGCCGCCTGTCCCGAGAGCATCCGCAATGCGGCCCTCAATGGCCTGGCGGATGGCGTCGGCGTTGACGTTGCCCGCCGCTCGCGCCGCCTCTATCTCGCTTCTCGCCAACTGACTGGCGCACCAACGCTTGGCCACGGTCGCGGCACCTGACTTGAGCGGCGCTATCCACCCCTGCTTCGGCGGGTGGAAGGCAATCGGGTCGTCGCCGACCCTCTCGGCGATGTACTCGTCAATATCCTGCGCGACAAGACGCTCGGTCATCTCCCGCATCGCTGCGGCCACCTGATCGAGGGGCGCGCCCTTCTCCATCAACTCCCCGACCCCCTGGCTGGCCCAGTAGTTGCTGCCGAGAAGCTCGGTGATCTCAAAGGTCTTGCGGAAGAAATGGATGCGCTGCTTGACAACGTCGTCCTCGGCCACGTCGGCGGCCTGGTCGAGGTAGCCGATGCACTCCTCGACGACTTCCGGCGGGAAGATCTCGAACTGCTTCGGGTCGGCGGCCAGGCGGTAGGCCCAGTGGCCCGGGCCGGTGTCCTGTTCCCGCCAGGCGCGCTCGCAGCGGGCGAAGTACCTCTTCATAGGCTCGGCGGCTTCGCGGAACATCCGCTCGTTCCACTCGTCGGTGATGGCGTCAACATCCACGTTCGGGTCCCACAGGACCCGCGACATCACGTAGAGCTTGTGCCCGTCCAGGCCCCAGTTGGGGTAGACCTCCGCATAGAAGCCCTTGACCTTGTGGGCGACGGCGAACTGAATCGCCTCCTGGAAGAGGTGGTTGTATATACGCGGGATCGCGAAGCCCATGCCGTAGGCGTAATCGTAGATGCCCATCTGGTTGGTGCAGCGCGACCACCAGTCGAGCATGAACTGATCCTGGGCGCGGAAGCCCGGCTCCCAGTAGTCGGCGCGGTTGCTGGTCAGATACGGGATGATGTTGCGGTGCAGCTTCAGGCCCGGCGGCGGCAGAATGACGGCCGAGTATGCCAGGCAGCCCAGCATCTTGTCCGAGTGGTCCTGCTCCAGGTTCTCAGCAACGCGGTTGAGCCAGGAGTAATACAGGTAGGACTTCTCGCCGGAGAAGCCGTGCCACGCGGGAACGGGGCGGTCGTTGGCCTTGCAGTTCGGGCACTCGCAGTATCCGTGGCCGTCGTTGATGCCGTAGGAGAACGACTCCAGGTCAGGGTTCTGCTCGAAGGCCGCGCGCGCGGCGTCGGCGGCGACCTGGACGCCCCCAGGGTCGGTCATGCACGGCTGCCAGCTATGATCCTCTTCGCCCGGCTGGTAACGAACACCGTCATGGATGGGATAGTACTCGGGATGGTCCTCGAAGTACTTCTCGGGCGGGAAGATGCGCAGCAAGTTGTGATGGAACCGGTAGCGGCCGTGGATGCGCTGGCGCAGGCTCCAGACGCCGCCGTGTCCCGCGCCGCTCCACAGCCGCGACAGAATGGCCGGGCTGTAGGTGTGCGTGCCGCAAGGGACCACGATGCTGTCATGCTTCGGGACATCCTCCCCCAGCGGCCCAGGAATCAGCCAGCGTACGCCCACATAGTCCTCCAGGAACTGGCAGACCGCCCAGTAGGTCGCCCAGGGACTCGGACCGGCGAGCATGGCGTGGCTCTCCTCGATCGCGACCATGTACGCGTCGCGGTCGAGGCGATGCAGGTCGGCGCCTAGCGCGCGCTTGACCGCGCGGCACCTGCCGACGTAGATAGGCGGCCCCTGGGCGGCGTCGGCATCGAAGTCACGTTCAGAGAGAGCCACGAACTCCTTGCCCGTTGACTTCTTCAGGTAGGCTGCCAGCTCGTTGTAGGCCTGGGCAGTCTCCCGCTCGGCCCCGTGCTCGAAGACAATGACGGCCTGCTCCTGGCCGTCGAGCACAGTGAAGGTCGCGGCCACACCGGGCACCGCGAGCGCTGTCGCGAGCAAGGAGAGCATGATAGGTCGCATGAGGTTGTCCTCCCGAAATGGGCAAGTCGGCGCGTCGAGTCCCGCTTCAGCGGGATCGTCGAGGTATTCCCCGTTCACGGCTGAGCACCTCGCGCCTGGGGACAGTCATCCCGCTTGAGCGGGATGACTGTCCCTTTTTCCCGGCCGTCAGGATGGGCATACACTGCCATCGGAGTGCACTACGCGCCCCTCGATGGCCGTGAGGCAGACCTTCTGCCGCCAGGGCGGCCCGAGCGCGGGATCTCGTTCCACCACCACCAGGGTCGCCTCTTTCCCCGGGCTCAGAGTCCCGGCATTCCGCCACCCGCCAACGCGGGCGGGAGCCGCGGTGTACGCGTCGAGAACCTCGTCCCAGCCGAGACGCTCCTCCGGATGCCAGGGGCTGGCGCCCTCCTCGGCTCTCTCCATGGCAGCGGCCATGTTCCGCCACGGGTCAAGCGGCTCCACGGGCGAGTCGGTGCCCATCAGAAGCGTCGCACCGTTCGCCGCCATGCTTGCGTATGCGTAGGCCAGGTACCCCGGATTGGGCGCGACCCGGTCCATTATGTGCTGGTCATCGAGCACGTGGCAGGGCTGAATCGAGAGGGCCAGGTTGGCGGCGCCGACCCTGGTCATATCGGCGGGGTCAATGAACTGTGCATGCTCGATCCTGAAGAACCGCTCCGGATGCCCCTTCATCAGCGGGTCGAACGCATCCAGGACCTCTCGCACCGCCCGGTCGCCTATTGCGTGAACGCACGGATCGAGGCCAAGCCTGATAGCCTCCGCCACCTGAGCCCGAAGCTCGTCGCCCCCGAGCACCGCCACCCCGGTGCTGCCGGATTGATCGGGCTCGAGCATCCACGCGGTCCCCGAGCCGAGCGAGCCGTCCACGAAGATCTTGAAGCCCTGAGGTCGCAGCCTGGAGCTGGTAGCCCGCAGGTCCTCCGGCAGCCCCCCCGTAACCAGGTAGAGCTTGAGCTGCAACTGGCCCGAGTCGGCCAGCTTGCCCAGGATTCTGACCCCCCGGGCGCCCTCCATCGCGTGGACGCCCACTATCCCCAGCGACCACAGATGCTCCTGCTCCTGGGCCAGCGCCTGAACAACTCGCTCATCATCAGGTTCGGAAAGCACCCCTGAGAAAGCGCCCATCAGGGTCTCCCGCACAATGCCCAGCGGTGCCCCGCGCTCATCCCTGGGGAACAGCTCCGCCGAAGTATCGTCGGGAATGCGCACCCTCTTCAGAGCCGCCGAGTTGACCCAGGCGCTATGCCCGTCTTTTCGCGTCAGGTACACCGGCCGGTCGGCAACCACCGAGTCCAGATCGCCGCAGGTGGGCAGCACCGGGCGTCGCCAGATATGATGATCCCACCCCCTGCCCACTATCCACTCGTCATCGGGATGCTCCTCGGCCCACTTCCCGACCGCGGCCAGGGCGTCCTGAAGACACTCGGCATCTCCCAGCGCCAGCGTCAACCTACGCTCGGCGGTGGAGACGAGATGAACGTGGCAATCCACCAGCCCGGGCATCACCGTGCGGCCCTCCAGGGAGAGCCTGCGCCATCCCTTCGGTTTCTGCAGCGCTTCCGGCCCCACCGCGCAGACGACACCGCCCGCGACTGCCAAGGCGTCCGCCTCGGGGATCGAGGGATCCGCTGTCCTGACCTCGCAGTCGCACAGGACGACCCTTTCAAGCTCCTGGTTCATCGAGACCTCCTTGGCGAGGGACGCCATGATATCGCAGCGATGGCGCGCTCGGGCCATCCTTTCGAAGACACGCGCCTATGCGAAGCAATTCCCAGGAGCCCTTGCGAAACCTGCAAGCCACTGGTCATTGTCTTTCTGTCTCGCTGCTGAAGGGAAGAGAGGGGGAATGCGCGGACGGGCAGACCGGCCGGAAGTGAGCGCACCTGCCGGCGTTAACGGCATCAGGGAATGCTCGCGCGGGCAGCCTCGACCTTCCCGCGCAATGGCCTGTCGTCGGACGCGGTGGCCCGGCAGAGGCCGAACGGCCCTTGGGGAGCGCCCGCAGCTATGTCAGCTCACCGCAGCCCGCACAGCGGGCCATCGTGCAGATGTGACGCGCGAGCCCTCAGGCCTCCCCGCAACGCTCGAGGAGCTGGTCCCACTTGTAGTCCACCCACTCCTGCATCTGCTTGCGCATCTCGGCGCCCTTGTCGTCCCTGAAGAGGTGCGCGAAGCGCCGCTGCAACTCCAGATACTCCTCGATCGGCTTCTTCTCCTTGGGCTTGTAGGTCAGCTTCCACTCGCCATGCTCCACCTCATACAGCGGCCACATGCACGTGTCGGCCGCCAGCATCGCGATGTCAACCGTCATCGCGCCGTCGCAGCCCCATCCCAGCGGGCAGGGCGAGAGGCAGTTCAGGAACGCCGGCCCCTCGATCTCAAATGCCTTCGCCGCCTTCGAGGTCAGGTCCCGCCAGCGGCCCGCGTTACTCTGCGCCACGTACGGCATGTCGTGAGCGGCCATTATCGCGGTGAGGTCCTTCCCGTGCATCCGCTTGCCCGGGCGGACGGTTCCCGCCGGCGTAGTCGTCGTGTGCCCGCCCATCGGCGTCGCGCTGGAGCGCTGGATGCCCGTGTTCATATACGCCTCGTTGTTCAGGCACACGTAGACGAAGTCGTGCCCGCGTTCGACCGCGCCCGACAGCGCCTGGATGCCGATGTCGTAGGTGCCGCCATCGCCAGCGAACGCGACGAACTTGTAGTCGAGGTCCGCATCCAGCTTCCCCTGGCTCTTGAGCGACTGGTACATCGCCTCCATCCCGCTGGCAACCGCCGCCGCGTTCTCGAACGCGACGTGAATCCACGGTATGTTCCAGGCGGTGAAGGGGAAGATGGTGGTGGAGACCTCCAGGCAGCCGGTGGCATTAGCGGCGAGCACGGGGCTGTCGGTGGACATCAGCACCTGGCGCACGATGATCGGCTCGGCGCAGCCCGGGCAGAGCCGGTGGCCGGCGGTCAGGCGCGTCTCGGCGTGCGACAACTGCTTCAGATTCTTAGCCTTAGCCATTGTTGTCCTCCTACTCCCTGAGACCCAGGAAGCTGACGGGGTCTGCGGGCTGCCCATCGGCTGCGACCTGCGCGAGGTCGTCATAGACCTGCTCGATCTCCTCGGGCAGGATCATCCGCCCGCCCAGCCCGTAGATGTAGTTCGTGCACGGGATCTGCTTGCCGTGGGTGTAGAGCGCCGCCACGATCTCGGAGTGCAGCGGCGCCTGCCAGGCGCCGAAGGACGCCGCGCGGTCGAGCACCGCCACCGCCTGCCTGCCGTCAAGGGCCGCGACGATCTCCGCCGCCGGGAAGGGCCGGAAGGCGCGCAGCTTCAGCAGGCCGGCCTTCACGCCCTCCTCCCGCTTGCGCTCGACGACATCGCGCACCGTGCCCACGGTCGAGCCCATCGCCACGATCACAAAGTCGGCATCGTCGAGGTAGTACTCCTCCAGCAGCCCGTAGCTGCGTCCGAAGGCTTCACCGAAGCGCTCGCCCTCCTCGACGATGGCCTCTTTCGCGGGCGGGTAGGCCTCCATCTGACTGCGCTTGTGCTCGAAGTAGAAGTCGTAGAGGTCCAGCGGCCCGACGGTGTGGGGGTTCTCGATGTCCAGCAGCGGCTCGGTGGTCTGATAGGGGCCGACCCACTCGCGCAGAGCCTCGTCGTCCTCGACCTCCAGCAGTTCGTAGGAGTGGCTGAGCAGGAAACCGTCCATGCACGACATCACCGGCAGGCGCACCTCCTCCCGCTCGCCGATGCAGACGGCCTGGAAGAGGTTGTCGTAGGCCTCCTGCACGTCCTCGGCGTAGAGCTGCACCCAGCCGCTGTCGCGCACGCCCATCCCGTCCGAGTGATCGCAGTGGATGTTGATGTTGCCCGACAGCGCGCGGTTGACCAGGGTCAGGATCACCGGCGCGCGCAGCGAGGAGACGATGTACAGTATCTCCCACATAAGCGCCAGGCCGTTGGCCGAGGTCACGTTCATCACGCGCCCGCCCGCGACAGACGCCGCCAGGCAGCCGCTCATTGCCGAGTGCTCGCTCTCGACCGCCACGAAGTTCGTGTCCACCTTCCCGTCGGCGACGAACTGCGCGAAGCCCTGCACTATCTCGGTCGAGGGCGTGATCGGGTATGCCGCGACTACGTCGGGGTTTATCTGGCGCATCGCTTCGGCAACCGCTTCGTTGCCCTCAAGCGCGATCTGTGTGCCCATCTGCTTGCCTCCTTGGGCGTAGACTTGAACTCTCCGTCGCCGATCAGTCGTCGAACTCGGTCTCGGGCTTCATCTCGATGCAGTCCTTCGGACAGACCGCCGCGCAGATGCCGCAGCCCTTGCAGTGATCGAGGTCGAACTCCAGGCCCTTGACCGACTCGTCCTCGACGCGAACCGAACTCTCCGGGCAGTAGACCCAGCAGAACAGACAGTCTATGCAGCACTCGTCATCGCGGATCGGGCGGAAGTTGCGCCAGCTACCGGTCTTGTATTCGACGGCGTTGCCCGCCTGCGGGATTATGCCGGCAGGCGCCATCTCGTGCCACTTGGCGTCCGGCGGGTAGTGACTCATTGATGAACCTCCTTGTGGGCGCGCTCTATCGCCTCATAGTTGGCCTCCAGCACAGCGGCGGAGAGCTTGCCTCCGAGCTGTCTTTCCACCGCGCGCTTGACCGCGTCCAGCGAGACCAGGTCGGTGGCCTTCGCCAGCGCCCCCAGCATCGGCGTGTTGGGCATATTGCGACCCATGGTGTCCACGGAGATCTGCGTGGCGTCCACCACGAACAGCTTGACCTGGTTGCTGCCGATCTGCGCGCGGACGGCGTCGGGCTCGTCGTCGGAGTTGACGATGAGCACGCCGTCGGGCTTCATGCCATCGGTCACGTTCTCGGTGGCCAGCAGCGTGGCATCCAGGACGACGACCACATCCGGACTCCGCACCCCGGAGCGCAGCCGTATGGGGCCGTCGCTGATGCGCACGTAGGATCGCATCGGCGCACCGCGACGTTCCGCTCCGTACTCAGGGAATGCCTGGATATTCCAGCCCTCTTCAGCGGCGGCGACGGCCAGGACATAGCCGGCGGTCTTAGCTCCCTGCCCGCCCCGCCCGTGCCATCGCACTTCGGTTAGCTTTGCCATCTACTATCCTCCTTGATCTAGCCCCAACTATTCGCGTAGGTCGGCCTGTGGCTGATCCCGCCTGGGCGGGATCACGCGCAGGTGAAAGCGCGCCGCGGCGCGCTTTCAGCTTCCAGCCCGACAAGGCCCTGCGGACGGTAGCGTCAATCGCTCATCTCGGTGCGGCCGCGGATTGCGCGCGCGACCGTCACCTGGTCGGCGTAGTCAAGGTCCGCGCCTACCGGCAACCCCAGCGCCGGCCGCGTCACCCGCAACCCCTCTCTATCCGCGAGCAGGCCGCGAATGTGCTCGGCCGTGGCGTCGCCCTCCACCGTCGGAGGCGTCGCCAGGATGACCTCGCCTGGCGACAACTCGTCCACGCGCCGCAGCAACTCGGCAATGCGCAGGCCATCCGGCCCGACCCCGTCCATCGGCGAGAGCACCCCATCCAGCACGTGATAGACCCCGTGGAACTCGCCCGCTCGCTCCAGGGCCATCAGGTCCTTCGCCTCGGCGACGACACAGAGAGTGGCGCGGTCTCGCGCGGGGTCGGCGCAGATGGGGCACAGTTCGCCCACGGAGAAGTTGCCGCACTGGGCGCAGCGTCGGATGCGCCGATGCACCTCGATGATTGCCCGCGCGATGCGCTCGGCGCGCTCGGGCCCGGCGGCCAGCAGGAAAAATGCCAGGCGTTGGCCGCTCTTGGGGCCGATGCCCGGCAGCGTCTCGAGCTGCTCGACGAGTTCGCGGATCGGTTCAGGGTAACTGAGCATAGCGTCTCCCCGCTCAGCGGGCGGGAGTCCTAGAATATGTCCGGCAGCTCCATCCCCATCGCGCCCAGCGGCGTGGCTGCCATCACCTTCTCACGCTTCATCTCCGAGGCCTTGCGCAAGGCCTCACGCACCCCAGCGCACACCAGGTCCTGAATCAGCTCGACATCGCCGCCGGCGATGACCTCGGGATCAATCTTCACGTCCAGGATCTCGCCCAGGCCCGTGACCCGCACCGTGACCGCTCCGCCGCCTGCGCTCGCCTCCAACTCCATCCTGCGCAGCTCGTCCATGGCCTGGCCGATCTGTTTCTGGACCGACTCCAGTTGCGTCTCGATGATCTTCTGAAACGGGTTCAGCATATCTCTCTCCGTCAGGATTATCTCGTCGCCCGCACCGGGCCGGAACGTTATTCTCTGGAGGCGCCAACAGCACCTTGCCGCCGGGCAGCCTTACTGCTCGGTCGTCTCGCGGCTCCCCTCAAAGAGGTCCAGCACCTGCCCCACCACGCGCTGTTGATCCTCGGGCGAGGATGCGCCGGTGACCAGGGACGGCTGCTCCGCCTCGCTTGTGCCCTCTTCCCCCTCCGTTGCCGCCGCGCCCGTCAGCACGCACGCGAGCTCCAGCGGCCGCTTGTAGACGCGCTCCATCGCCTCCTCCACCAGCGGCTGGTAGCGGCCTCGCGCCTGCCGGTAGTGGAACTCGCAATCGGCCGGAAAGGTGACCGTCACCTCGTCACCCTCAAAACCGGTCGGCGCAGCGTCATTCAGCAAAGCCGCCACGCTCACGTGATCCAGCTCCCGCAGCGCCACCGGCATCCGCGGCCAGTGAGCCTGCACCAAGTCGAGGTCAAGTGGCTGGTCCGCGGAGACCTCCTCAGCCGGTGGCTCGAGCGGCGGCTCCGGTTCGGGCTCTGGTTCGGGCGGCGGCTCCGGCGCAGGCTCCGGCTCCGGCGGTGGCTCGGGGACAGGCTCCGGCTCCGGTGGCACCTCCGGCTGGGGAGGGGGCGCCTGCTCGGTAATCTCTTCAATAGCGGACGGCGCGGTCGCCACGGCAGGCTCTGCCGCGGGCGCCGGGGCCGGCACACACAGCTCGGCCAGCCTCAGCTCCAGGAGCAGCGCGTGCTGGCTGCTATCCTTGAGTTCCCCGGCCGCGTCGGCGAGATGCTGAATGATCGACCCCAGGCGCGCGGTGCCCAGCTTCGCGGCCTGGGCCGACATCTTGTCTCGGTCGGTCTCGGCCAGTTGCACCCAGGCCGGCGCCGGCGCCTTCAGCGACAGCCGCAGCAGATCGCGGAAGTACAGGGCCAGATCATCGAGCAGTTGCCCGATGTCCTTGCCGCTGGACACCACCTCGTCCACGAGGGCGAAGCAGGCCGCGAGGTCCGAGTCGGCGACCGCGTCGCCGATGCGCGCCAGCAGCTCGGCCTCGGTGATGCCCAGCATCGAGTTGACCACCTCCGCGGTGATCTCGTCGGGGCTGTAGGCGATGACCTGGTCGAAGATGCTCTGGCCGTCGCGCAGCGAGCCGCTGGCGGCGCGCGCGATGACCTCGAAGGCCGCCTCCTCAGCCGCCACGCCCTCGGCCTCAGCGATGCGCCTCAGGGCCTCCACCAGCTTGGGAAGTGGGATCGGCTTGAACTCGAAGCTCTGGCAGCGCGATCTGATGGTCGGCAGCATCTTGTGCGCTTCGGTGGTGGCGAGCACGAAGTACACGTGCTCTGGCGGCTCCTCCAGCGTTTTGAGCAGGGCATTCGAGGCGTCGGGGGTGAGCATATGCGCTTCGTCGAGGATGTAGACCTTGCAGCGCGCCTCGGCGGGGGTGTACCCGACTTTCTCGCGCAGCTCCCGGATTTCGTCAATGCCGCGATTGCTGGCGGCGTCAATCTCGATGACGTCCAGGGCGCGGCTGGCGGC